>NZ_JAMPPR010000002.1:0-14925 GCF_028481645.1 Providencia sp. PROV141
TTGGTGTTGGTGTTGGTGTTGGTGTTGGTGTTGGTGTTGGTGTTGGTGTTGGTGTTGGTGTTGGTGTTGGTGTTGGTGTTGGTGTTGGTGTTGGTGTTGGTTAGATATAAAAAAACAGTGCCGTATAGAATACAAGCACTGTTTTGATGTAATAATTAAGATCTACAGCCTAATTATTGGCCGTAAATATTTACACGATCACGTAATTCTTTACCTGGTTTAAAATGAGGAACATATTTACCTTCTAGTTCCACTTTATCACCAGTTTTCGGGTTACGGCCAACGCGTGGAGCACGGTAGTGAAGAGAAAAACTGCCGAAACCACGGACTTCAATACGTTCACCGTTAGCTAACGTATCCGCCATATGCTCAAGAATTTCCTTTACAGCTTCCTCAACGGTTTTTGCTGAAAGATGAGACTGCTGGCTAGCCAGTCTTTCAATTAATTCAGACTTGGTCATAGTACCTCCCTAAACTACCGTTACAAAGGGACAACACTACTGTTGCCCCCACTTAATTATTCGCCTTTAGCTGCTTTGAAAGCTTCAGCCATAGCATTGTTGCCGAATGCTGTATCTTCTTGTTTGTTCACAGCTGCGACAGCGTCTTTCTCATCAGCTTCGTCTTTAGCGCGAACAGACAGGTTGATTACACGGTTTTTACGATCAACACCAGTGTATTTAGCTTCAACATCATCACCAACGTTCAGAACCAGTGTTGCATCTTCAACACGGTCACGTGAAGCTTCTGATGCACGCAGGTAACCTTCAACGCCCAGTGTCAGCTCAACAGTTGCACCTTTAGCATCAACTGCAATTACTTTACCAGTCACGATTGCGCCTTTCTTAGTTGCTGCTAAGTAGTTATTGAAAGGATCTTCAGCTAACTGTTTAACACCTAAAGAAATACGCTCACGCTCTGCGTCGACTTGCAGAACAACAGCTGCGATTTCATCGCCTTTTTTGTATTCACGAACTGCTTCTTCGCCTGCAACGTTCCAGGAGATGTCAGACAGGTGAACCAGGCCATCGATGCCGCCGTCCAGACCGATGAAGATACCGAAGTCAGTGATAGACTTGATTTTACCTTCAACGCGGTCGCCTTTGTTGTGAGTTTCAGCAAATTGCTGCCATGGGTTAGATTTGCACTGTTTCAGGCCCAGTGAGATACGACGACGTTCTTCATCGATATCCAGAACCATAACTTCAACAACATCACCAACGTTAACAACTTTAGATGGGTGAATGTTTTTGTTAGTCCAATCCATTTCTGAAACGTGAACCAGACCTTCAACGCCTTCTTCGATTTCTACGAAGCAGCCATAGTCAGTCAGGTTAGTAACGCGACCAGTCAGTTTAGTACCTTCTGGGTAACGTTTAGCGATTGCGACCCAAGGATCTTCGCCCAGTTGTTTCAGACCCAGAGAAACACGAGTGCGCTCACGGTCGAATTTCAGAACTTTAACATTGATTTCATCACCAACGTTGACGATTTCGCTTGGGTGTTTAACACGTTTCCAAGCCATGTCAGTGATATGCAGCAGGCCGTCAACACCGCCCAGATCAACGAATGCACCGTAGTCAGTAAGGTTCTTAACGATACCTTTAACTTCCATGCCTTCTTGCAGATTTTCCAGCAGTTGATCGCGCTCAGCGCTGCTTTCAGATTCAATTACAGCACGACGAGAAACAACAACGTTGTTGCGTTTCTGATCCAGCTTGATTACTTTGAACTCAAGCTCTTTGCCTTCCAAGTGAGTAGTATCACGAACTGGACGTACATCAACCAGTGAACCTGGTAAGAACGCACGAATACCGTTCAGTTCAACAGTGAAACCACCTTTAACTTTACCGTTGATAACACCAGTTACAGTTTCAGCTTCTTCGTAAGCTTTTTCCAGCATCAGCCATGCTTCATGACGTTTAGCTTTCTCACGAGAAAGGATAGTTTCACCGAAACCATCTTCTACTGCATCCAGAGCTACATCGATTTCATCGCCAACTTGGATTTCTAGCTCACCCTGAGCATTTTTGAACTGTTCTACTGGGATAGCAGATTCTGATTTAAGACCTGCGTCAACAAGGACTACGTCTTTATCGATGGCAACAACAGTACCACGGACGATAGAACCAGGACGAGTTTCAATATTCTGCAGGGATTCTTCAAAGAGTTGAGCAAAAGATTCAGTCATATTAATGATCTTCAAGAGTTTTAAATTAACGTCCACTTAGCTTCCCGCCAAATGGGGTTGTTTCACATACCCCACAACATTCCATGTCGCAAGGTTGATGCTATGCTAATAATATAATCACATAGCGGTAACTGCGTATATTATCTAATTATAAGCTAAAATAAAGCCTATTATCACGATAATTGTAGAATTTTTTTTGCATAGGTGTGTGCTTTTTCAATAACTTCCCCAATAGACATACTTGTGGAATCCAGCACTAATGCGTCTTTCGCGGCAATAAGGGGGGCAACAGAACGGTTACGATCACGAAAGTCACGTTCTTCAATTTCGCTCAAAAGACGTTCAAAATTAACATCAAAACCTTTCTCTTGCAACTGCTTCATCCGCCGATGAGCCCTTTCTTCAGCTGAGGCATCAAGAAAAATTTTTACTGGTGCATCGGGGAAAACCACCGTTCCCATATCACGGCCATCAGCAATAAGCCCAGGTAGAGTTCTAAATGCACGTTGGCGTCGAAGTAACGCTTCACGCACGCGAGGAAAAGTTGCTGTTTGGGATGCCGTGTTTCCTACTGTTTCGGTTCTAATTTGATTTGAAACATCTTCCCCTTCCAGAATGACTTTCAGTACATTGTCTTCAGGAACAAATTTCACATCTAAATTTGCAGCCAAAGGCACTAACGCATCTTCGGATTGGATATCAACATGGTGATGTAACGCAGCTAACGCTAATACACGATAAATTGCGCCTGAGTCTAAAAGTTGCCACCCAAATTCGTTTGCTAATGCTTGGCAAAGTGTACCTTTACCTGCTCCGCTTGGTCCATCAACGGTGATTACAGGGGCTATCGCCACCATAAAAAATCTCCTTTTCTGCAAATAGCCGAGCTACCCGCAATTAAAATCTGTGAAGGTATTATACCAATTCAGTAGATTTGTGAAATAAGCAGGTTCTGATGATTACTAAAAAATAAGAAAAAATTGATATTTGAACCATAAAAATTAGGTTGATACAAAACAAAATAATATCAACCCAATCAATAGATTAATGACTTAAACGTGCCAACTGTTCGAAGTAATCAGGAAACGTTTTTGCAGTGCAGCCGGGATCCAAAATTGTTACTGGCGTATCTGATAACGCAACTAATGAAAAACACATTGCAATACGATGATCGTTATAGGTTTCAATTTCAGCATGTTGTAATTTTTTCGGTGGGACCACACGAATATAATCATGCCCTTCTTCCACTTCAGCGCCAACCTTTCTTAGCTCTGTCGCCATCGCATATAACCTGTCGGTCTCTTTCACTCGCCAGTTATAGATATTACGTATCACTGTTTCGCCTTCAGCAAATAAAGCGACGGTACCAATGGTCATTGCCGCATCAGGAATCGCATTCATATCCATGTCAATGCCCGTCAATGTTCCGCGTTCACATTCAACGTAGTCATCACCCCAACGAACAGTCGCCCCCATTTTTTCTAATACATTGGCGAATTTCGTGTCTCCTTGCAAACTATTGCGCCCAATTCCTGTGACTCGTACCACGCCCCCCTTAATGGCAGCCGCAGCGAGGAAATAAGATGCGGATGAAGCATCACCCTCAACCAAATATTCACCCGGTGATTGGTATTGTTGCTGCCCTTTGATGACGAAATGTTCATATTGATGATTTTCGACACTAACACCGAACGTTTTCATCAGTGCTAACGTGATATCAATGTAAGGCTTGGAGACTAACTCGCCAATAATTGTAATTGTTGTATCTTGCTCTGCACGCGGAGCCGCCATTAACAATGCGGTTAAAAACTGGCTGGAAACAGACCCATCGACTGAAATCTGGCCACCGATAAAACCACCTTTTAAACGTAGTGGCGGGTAGTTTTCTTGTTCCAAATATTCAATCTCAGCACCACCTTCCTTTAATGCATTGACCAAGTGCCCAATTGGGCGCTCTTTCATGCGAGGCTCACCCGTTAAAATAATATTATTGTGACTTAGTGATAGTGCAGCAGTCAGTGGGCGCATTGCCGTTCCCGCATTGCCTAAAAATATTTCTAGCTCATCTGGATGAGATAAATTTCCGCCTAAACCTTCCACACGACAACGTGTTTTATCTTCAGACAGTTGGAAGCTAACACCTAACTGGGTTAATGCATTCAGCATATGGCGAATATCATCACTGTCCAATAAATTAGTGAGTGTGGTCGTTCCTTTAGCCATCGCGGCTAATAACAGTGCGCGGTTTGAGACACTTTTTGACCCTGGCAAATTAATTGTGCCGTTAATTGAAGGAATAGGTTGTAATGTCAGGGATTGCATAAAAAGCAGTTTCTCCAGTGAAGTTTGCAAGTAAATAAAATTTGGCTCTATTTTCTTTTAAGTCAAATGCAAAGAGCACAAATAACCGACTGAACATCCTATTTCAGTCGGCAAATCTCGTTATTGAGCGTTATGACGTTCGAAATCAGCCATAAAATCAACCAAAGCCTGAACTCCCGCTAATGGCATCGCATTATAGATTGATGCGCGCATACCACCAGCCACTTTGTGGCCTTTCAGCGAAAGTAGGCCTTGTTCTTTGGCTTCTTCAATAAATTTCGCATCAAGGGTTGGGTTTTGCATTTGGAACGGTACATTCATCCAAGAACGGTTTTCAACTGCAACACGGTTAATATAGAACTGGCTATCATCAATTGCATTGTAGAGTAATTGTGATTTTTCATAATTACGCTTAGCCATTTCTTGCAGACCGCCTTGCTCTTTTAACCATTTGAAGACCATACCTGCGAGATACCAAGCGAAAGTCGGTGGAGTATTAAACATTGAATCATGTTTTGCTAATACCGTGTAATCAAATACGGATGGAGTCTGAGGTGAAGCTTTACCGAGTAGGTCTTCTCGGATAATAACGATAGTTAGTCCTGCTGGCCCAATATTTTTTTGAGCCCCTGCATAAATTACACCATAACGGCTTACATCAATCGGTTTAGATAAGATAGAAGAGGAATAGTCAGCAACAATAATTTTATCTTCAGGGAAGTCAGGTTCCTCATGAATAGCTAAGCCGCCAATGGTTTCATTTGGGCAATAATGGACATAAGCAGCATCGTCACTTAACGGCCATTCTTTCATGGATTTTAAACTCACGACACCGTCTTTTTCTTCAGTAATTTGAATCACATTAGGCGTGCAGTATTTTTCAGCTTCTTTTGCTGCAGACTCGGACCAATAACCGCTTACAATATAGTCTGCTGTCGTTTTATCACCTAATAAATTCATTGGTAACGTTGCAAAATGGGCCCGTGCTCCGCCGTGACAAAATAAAACTTTATAGTTATCAGGGATATTTAATAAATCACGTAGATTTTGCTCTGCTTCTGTTGCCACTTCGACAAAGTCTTTTCCGCGGTGACTCACTTCCATCACAGAAACGCCTAACCCCTTCCAATTACAAAATTCTTGCTCAGCACGACGCATGACTTCAACAGGTAGCATAGCTGGACCTGCACTGAAATTATAAACCTGACTCATTGACCTCACCCTATCCATCTTCAATTATGGTTAATAAAATTCACTCAGATAATTAAAGTTGTACCACTCCAAGCCTTTAGCTGCAACGGTTATTGTCAACAAGCCTAAAAAAGAAAGGGGGGTTATTTTTTGATAATGAGGAAAAGAATTTTGTTAATCTTGTCACACTCTCGACAAGCATCATTTTATGGAGAAATTAACAATAAATAAGCGATAATATCCCGAATTACGTCATTGCGCTGTATTTCGGGATATTCATTGAAATGTCTTTTATTGAGGATTAAAAATTAGCGAATAACTTTGCTTACGATTTCAATCGCTTCTTTTTCTATTTGACGTAAATGCTCTTCACCACGGAAACTTTCACAATAAATTTTATAGGCTTCTTCCGTGCCTGATGGCCTTGCTGCAAACCAGCCATAATCCGTCATGATCTTTAAACCGCCGATTGGTGCATTGTTACCTGGCGCAGCGGTTAAACGCTGTGTAATTTTATCTCCCGCCAATGTATCTGCTGCAACCATTTCAGGTGATAATTTACTTAGCTTTGCTTTTTCTTCGTGAGTGGCTTTCGCTTGGATACGGTTATAAATCGGCGCGCCGAATTTCTTAGCGAGATTATTATAACGTTGTTGAGGATTTTCACCTGTAACAGCCGTAATTTCAGCTGCGAGTAAGCAAAGAATGATACCGTCTTTATCCGTTGACCACGGTGTGCCATCAAATTTTAAGAACGATGCTCCAGCGCTTTCTTCGCCACCAAAACCTAATTTACCGCTAAATAAGCCATCAACAAACCATTTGAACCCTACAGGTACTTCGACTAGTTCACGACCGATGTCATTAACCACACGGTCAATCATGGCGCTCGAGACCAATGTTTTGCCGACGGCAACATCTTTACCCCATTGAGGACGATGTTGAAATAAATAATCAATAGCAACAGCAAGATAGTGATTTGGATTCATTAAACCATCTGGCGTGACGATGCCATGACGGTCGTAATCTGGGTCATTGGCAAACGCAAGATCAAATTTTTCTTTCATCCCAAGCAAACCCGCCATCGCCCAACTGGATGAGCAATCCATGCGAATAACACCATCATGGTCAAGTGGCATAAAGCGGAAAGTTTGGTCGAGTTGGTCGTTTACGATTTCAATATCGAGTTGATAATATTCTGCAATTTTTTTCCAATATTCAATACCGGAGCCGCCTAGAGGGTCAACACCAAATTTTAAACCTGACTTGGCAATTGCTTGCATATCAACAACTTCACCTAATGCAGAGACATAAGGCATAACCAAATCTTGCTGGATGACATATTCACTCGCCATCGCTGTATCAAAACTTACTCGTTTTACACCTTCAAGGTTATTCGCTAGCAATTGATTGGCATTTTTCTCAATCACAGAGGTTAAATCGGTATCAGCCGGCCCGCCATTTGCTGGGTTGTATTTAATACCGCCATCTTCAGGTGGGTTATGTGATGGTGTAATCACAATGCCATCCGCAACATCTTGGTGTGATTGGTTATAACTTAAGATAGCGTGAGAGATAGCGGGAGTTGGAGTAAACCCATTATTCTCCTGAACAATAACATGAACCTGATTTGCCGCTAACACTTCAACCACAGTCATAAATGCCGCTTCTGATAGCGCATGGGTGTCTTTTCCCACAAAACAAGGGCCTGTTACGCCTTGCTTTTTGCGTAAATCAGCAATTGCTTGTGCAATGGCTAGTATATGGTTTTCATTAAAGTTTTTACGCAATGAGCTACCGCGATGCCCTGATGTTCCAAACTTAACAGCTTGAGATGCATTTCCAGGTTGTGGTTGCTGCGTATAATATTGAGCGGTTAATTGAGCGACATTGATCAAGTCACTTTGAAACGGAAGCTGCCCTGCACGTTCATGTATTGTCACTTGTTTTCTCCCAAAGCACTGATGCTTTGTTATCAACACCAGTGGCCTGTCAGTTTTTAAATAGTATTACAAACCTTTTCAATCACATTGGCTGGAAATTGCATTTCCTGCATGATTGCATCAACCATACTACGCTTACGATTAGTATTCGTATTTGTGATCACCCAATAGGGTGTTCCTGGTATATGACGCGGCTTAGATTGCTTGCCAGCTGCAAGTAATGTTTGCTCATCACCCGCAAAATAAATACGAGTTCGGCCGTGCATTAACTCTGTTGCACTCGCAAAACGATTTGCATCTAAACTATATAAGGTAGATAAAATCAACATAAAGCGGTCAATCGCTTTACTTTTTTCTGCATAAGCGTCAGATAACAGAAGCTCTCTAATGACTCTAACAGGATTTAATGCAACAGCGGGTGTACTCATCGCAGGTTCAGCCTTAATGGCGGCATGTTCCTGAATAATTTCTTTTGCTTGTACTGGCTGCCCGGATTTGAAATTTAACATACGGCGCAAAATATCCGATGCACTTTCACCGATATGCTGTGTATGGCTCGCAATATAGCGGTAAAGCTCTTCATCAACTTCTATCGTTTTCATTTTTTCCCAGTACTTATTTAACTAAAATTTGCGGTGTGATTATAAGACAGATTTAAAAAAAACAAAACAATTAAAATTTCAATAACTTAAAGTAAACATTATTCTAAGTTCAAAGATAATTCAGTGGGTTATCATGCCATTACTTTCAGTATTTTACTTCCGAGAGCAAATTCAACTTTCTGAAATTTAGTGGCTATAAACCTCTTGGTTATCGACCATTAACTTACCTCAGCCAAGATCGTAGTTTATTTGACCATTTGGATTTTACTCAGAGCCGTGACATGATAAGACCACATGTACCACTGACGAATTGATCAAATAAATATGACTGTGTTACTTAACCATACTATCCATAAGCCTGAAAATCCAATCTCAAATAGCCCTATAGTACTCATACATGGGTTATTTGGTGACCTCAATAACTTAGGTGTTTTAGGTCGTAATTTACAACAATATTTCGATACGATTCAAATTGATGTTCGTAATCACGGTGATTCTTTCCGTGATGAGCAAATGAGTTACCAACAAATGGCCCAAGATGTTATTACATTAATAAAATCTTTAGGGTATGAAAATGCTATTTTAATTGGTCACTCAATGGGTGGCAAAATTGCCATGGCTGCAACTGCAATCGCCCCTAATTTTATTGATAACATCGTTGCTATTGATATGGCGCCTGTCGCTTATCAAGTTCGTCGTCATGATAAAATATTTGCGGCTCTTGATGCCGTCACAGAAAAAAATGCGAAAACTCGCCAAGAAGCTACTGTGATTATGCGTGATTACATTAACGAAGAAGGCGTTATCCAATTTCTGCTTAAATCTTTTAAACAAGGTGAATGGAAATTTAATTTACCTGCCCTTAAAGCGAATTATGAACATATTATTGGTTGGGAAACCGTACCCGCCTGGGATAAACCCGTATTGTTAATCCCCGGAGGAAATTCCCCTTATGTGCAAGCGGAATATAAAGAGCAAATCGCACAACAATTTCCGCAAGCCAAAGCATGGGTTGTCGCTGAAACGGGCCACTGGGTTCATGCAGAAAAACCAGACCATGTATTAAGAGCTATCCATCGCTTTTTATCTATTTCTGAATAATTAATCATATTTAAATATAGATATTGAAAAGACATATATCTTTTCAATATCTTTAAATATATTTGTAGTTAAATATAATTACTTTATTAATTACATAATAAGACTAACTTCAATACACAGCGAATTACAAACCCTGTATTATCCAAATTCTACTCCACCTTATTACTATCTAGTGCATATTTTATTAATGCAAATTTGGATTTAAAAATTCAAATAACTTAAGGAATTTATTAATATAGAAAATGGATAGTCTAAAATCAAAATCAACATTATATTTCATTAGTGTCATTGCTAAGTTATCAGGGCAAGTAAATCCTAAAGAACTAGAACAAACACTCAATCAATCTATTGGTTATAATGAAAAAATTAACATTATTAAATCGAAACACGCCATTCGCTGTAGGAATAAATATCAGAAAGATAAAAATATAGCTAAAATCGTCTGCCCAGCAATTTTATATAATACCAAAGGCGAAGCTTTTCTATTAGCTAACCGCAATCAAGAACAGGTTCTCATTCAGCAATTTGGAAATAGACCGCCAGAGATATGGAGCATTGACGAGCTAAACCAACAATGGAGTGGCCATTGGTTACAAGTAAACCTTAAACAAGGGCAATTTGACATCACTTGGTTCCAAGCTGAGTTTCTGAAATACAAATCCATTATTTTATGGGTTTTATTTTTTTCATTCATATTGCAAATCCTCGCATTAGTCTCCCCTATTGTTATGCAAGTGATTATGGATAAGGTGCTCGTTCATAATAGTTTAGTCACATTGGACGTTTTAATTTTTGGGTTAATGGTTGCTGCACTAATAGAAGTAACGTTAAAAGGGTTACGTGAATACATTTATCATCATACAGTTAACCGTATTGATATGACACTCGGCTTGAAACTAGTTAATCATTTATTGAGATTGCCTATTCCCTTTTTTAAAAGTAGGCAAATAGGTGCGATTGTCACTCGCGTAAAAGAGCTCGAAACTATTCGCGAATTTTTAACCAGTAGTTTTTTCACTCTATGTGTTGATGTGTTGTTTTTATTTGTATTCATTTTCGTGATGAATTCGATCTCCACGACACTCACAATAATATTTTTGTGCTCTATACCTTTTTATCTTTTATTGGCTTGGTGGCTAACGCCTAAAATCGAATCTGCCGCACAGCAACAGTTTACTAATATCGCCATTAATACATCTTTTTTGACCGAAAGTATTAATGGGATAGAAACCGCCAAAAGCTTATCCGTCGAACCGAATTTTACGCGTCGCTGGGATGGTCAAACCTCAGATATGAGCCAAACTAACTTTGTAGCAGGACAAATTAGCTCCCGCTCCGAGCATCTCGTTATGGCTATCGAAAAAATCACCAGTGCGATTGTATTGTGGGTTGGTGCCTCTGAAGTTTTAGCATTACAGATGACAATTGGCCAACTTATTGCTTTTTATATGATGGTTAACCATGCTAACCAGCCCCTCATCAAACTGACCAAGCTTTGGGGAGACTATATTCGCACGAGCGTCGCTATCGAAAAACTGTCCCAGATTATCAACTTACCCATCGAACAATCTCAACAAGAAAATAATTTACCTCTTCAAGGGCATCTAAACCTAAAAAATATCTCGTTCCGCTACCAACCGAACATGCCGTTTGTTCTAAAAAACTTTAATTTAAATATTGAAGCGGGAGAAACCATTGGCATTGTTGGCACATCAGGGTCAGGTAAGAGCACTCTTGCTAAATTATTACTACGGCTTTATACCCCTGAAAGTGGAACCATCTTTGTGGATGGCACCCCCATATCCGCGATTAACTTACACTCTCTTCGTCAGCAAATTGGTATTGTGTTGCAAGAGAATTTCTTATTCAGCCAATCTGTTTTTCATAATATTGCTCAAACCTCACCTAATGCCTCCATGGATGAAGTGGTTCATGCTGCCAAAATGGCAGGAGCACATGAATTTATTTTGAAATTACCCAAAGGCTACGACACCGTTCTTGCTGAGGGGGGATCATCTCTTTCGGGTGGCCAACGCCAACGCATTGCAATTGCGCGAACGCTGCTTTCAAACCCTAGAGTGATTATTTTTGATGAAGCAACTAGCGCTTTAGACGACGAATCCCAAGCGGTTATTCAAGAAAATATGCAATTCATTGCAAAGGGAAGAACCGTCATCACAATTGCTCACCGCTTATCAACCATTCGCCATCACCAGCGGATCATTGTGATGCAACATGGTGAAATCATTGAGCAAGGTAGCCATCAGCAACTTATTGAACAAGGTAGTTTTTATAAACACTTGTGGACTCTACAGCAGTCTTTGAAATCAGACATGGACGTAAAATGAAACATCGATTAGACAAAAACCGTTATAACAGCTTTTTGCCTTCACACTTGGCGATATTAAAAACTCCCCCATCTTACTTGGCACTATACGTTGCTATTTCTATTAGTGTGGGTATTTTTCTTGCTGTGACTTGGTCATTTTTTGGTAAATTGGATATTCAAGCCACCACACAGGGTAAACTTATTGTTTCAGGGCGAACACAGTTAATTCAAGCGTTTGAATTAAGCCGTTTAGAACATATTCATGTTACTGACGGGCAAACAGTAAAACAAGGAGACCCTTTAATTACCGTTAATGTGTTAGGTGTTGACCAAGATATCCTAAGTTTAAATTACCAGCATAACTTTCATTTAGCCGAAATATTAATTTATCAGGCATTGATTTCACGACAGCCTATTGAGCAGTTACCTTTATTTAATCAATTAACTGAAACAGAACAAAACAATAC
Organism: Providencia sp. PROV141; assembly: GCF_028481645.1. Lineage (NCBI taxonomy): Bacteria > Pseudomonadati > Pseudomonadota > Gammaproteobacteria > Enterobacterales > Morganellaceae > Providencia > Providencia sp. PROV141. The sequence continues at coordinate 12,147 of NZ_JAMPPR010000002.1, forward strand.
GCAGGCTAGCTATCAAACACAAAAATTAGAATTTGATTCATTAATGAATGAACTTAATAATGAAATTCAATTGAATACCGCCAATCAACAAGCCCGAAAAGATGAATTACTCACTATCAACTGCCTTATTGTCAATATCAAAAAACGCCTCGATGCACACCATTCGTTAACTGAAAAACAGTTAATCAGCCAAAAGGAATTTTTAGAACAAGAGCGAGAACTATTAATCGCTAAAAAAGAAAAAGTGACCAAATTATCTGAGCTTTCAATTCTAAAAAGCCAGCACCATGCCTTAAATGAAAAAATAGACCGGATAAAAGCCCAAAAAAACCAAGAGTGGGATGAAAAATACAAACAAGCTGACTTTAAGCGGGCTTCCCTTGAGCAAGAACTATTAAAAAATAAAGAAAGAAATCAATTAGAAATTATACGAGCTCCCGTTGATGGCACTATTCAACAGCTTGCCACACACACTTTAGGAGCTGTATTGCAACCCGCACAGCAACTGATGGCTGTTGTTCCTAACAATAATGTTCAATTAGCTGAAATTAAAATCTTGAACAAAGACATTGGGTTCATCCATGAAGGGTTGAGAGCAGAGGTGAAAATAGATGCATTCCCTTACACGCGTTATGGCACGATTGAAGGGGAAGTAATTTCCATATCGCGTGACAGTACTCTCGATGAAAAGCTTGGATTAGTGTTCTTAGGGCAAATTGGTCTTAACCAAAAAGAACTATCTGTTGATGGCAAATCTATTGAACTGACTCCCGGTTTATCCATTGTGGCAGAAATAAAAACGGATAAACGCCGTATTATTGACTACTTGCTTAGTCCTATTAACGAGTACACCTCAAACGCGATGAGAGAAAAATAATCGATGGAACAGTTAAATAATCATGGCTTGGATGCCTTAGTTTGGGTGGCTAAATATTACCAAAACAATGTTTCATCTGATCAACTCAGGCATGCAATTGGTATGCAAACTCTATCCCCCACGGAGTGGGAAATTAGAGAATGCGCACATACACTCGGGTATGAAACCAAACTTATTGCTGTGCAATATACACAATTGAAAACGCTACCTTTACCCGCTTTAATCTATATAGATGGTTTTTGGCAAGTTATTAGCCAAGAAAATGAATTAACTCTCATTAACCCGACTAATGAGGAACGAAAACCTATTCATAATTCTATTGGACATCAAGAAACTGAATATGATGTATTACTCATTAAGGAGCAATTAGAACCGGAGCAAAAAAAGGCCTTTGGCTTTAGCTGGTTTATTCCCTCTATTTTGCGGCAACATGTTAAATTACGAAATATTTTTATTCTCTCAGCCATTATTCAGCTTTTTGCCTTAATTAGCCCGCTATTATTTCAGAATTTAATCGACAAAGTGTTAGTTGGTCGCAGTCTCTCAAATTTACATGTCATTGCATTGGCGATTTTTGCCATTGCTGTTGCAGAACCGATATATGGTTTTATTCGTAATAAAATTTTTAGTCATAGTAGTAGCCAGATCAGTGCTGAGTTGTCAGGGAAAATTTATCGCCACTTAATGGCCTTACCGTTAAATTATTTTAAGTTAAGGCCAACAGGGAAAATTATCGCTAGGATCCGTGAATTAGCCCATATAAGGCAATTTTTAACGGGCTCAACACTGATGCTATTTATTGACTTTATCTTTGTCATCCTTTTTGTCGCAGTTTTATTTTCCTACAGTAGTTTGATGGCTTGGATTTTATTGGGCTCAATGGGGGTATTTTTTGTTTTATGGATGATACTCGGCCCCATTATTCGCCAACAAACTGAAAAATCTTATCAAGCGGATGAAAATGGTCTCACTTTTCTCACCGAAAGTATCACTGGGATTGAAACCATCAAAACAACCGCAACAGAAAAATATTTTAATCAACGCTGGAAAAAAATATTTAGCAAACAGCTAACTCAAAGCTTCAAAGTCTCAATGCGCAGTGAAGTAGCCTCTCAATTAATGACTTTTGTGAGCAAAATAACGACTGCGATCCTTTTGTGGGTTGGTGTCAAAGAGGTATTAAATGGTGGAATATCTCCTGGCGAATTAGTGGCATTTAATATGCTAAGTGCACATGTTACGCAGCCTGTATTGCGGTTTGCCCAAGTTTGGCAAGATTTCCAACATACCATTATCTCATTACGCCGGGTGGGAGATATTCTTGATGAACCGGTAGAAAATGAACGTAAAGGGATTGCAAATACGTCAAATATTCACGGCAAAATCGAGTTTCAAAATATCCGTTTTCGCTATCAACCTGATACGCCTGAAGTTCTCAATAATTTATCCTTTATGGTTAATGCAGGTGAATTTATTGGTATTACCGGCCCCTCAGGTTCTGGAAAAAGTACTTTAACGAAATTATTACAACGGCTTTATATCCCACAACATGGACAAGTTATTGTTGATGGCATGGATTTAGCTGTCGCTGACACTGTATCATTACGCCGAAAAATGAGCGTTGTATTACAAGAAAGTACCTTATTCGTTGGTTCGATCGCAGATAATATCCGTTTGAGTCATCCACAAGCGACTGACGAGCAAGTAATTCACGCAGCAAAATTAGCGGGAGCTTATGAATTTATCATGACATTGACTGATAATTTTAATTATCCCTTATCAGAAAAAGGTTCGAATCTTTCAGGTGGTCAACGTCAAAGGATTGCACTTGCGCGTGCATTACTCACCGAACCCGATATCTTAATTCTCGATGAAGCTACTTCTGCACTCGATTACGAGTCA
>NZ_JAMPPR010000003.1:0-47502 GCF_028481645.1 Providencia sp. PROV141
CCGGATGTGCAAATATTGATTAACGATTTATATATAGCAAAGCCGCACTACAAGCCAGCCAGCATTTTTGCGATTTGCTTATTTTTGCCTATTTTTATCGATTCCCCTCATTTTTGTGTCACAATTTCGGCACAGCATCTTAAGCTATATCAACTGTAGTCGATGTCACTGACATTTCCCGCCATCTATGTTTTCCATCTTCCATTACTTGCTTATATTGCCACCATTTCGTTGCGTTGCCGCTCGTTGTATCGAAAGCCATTCCGTATATCTCAAAATCCCTAGCAACTGGTGCATAACTTGGCATGACTGGAGCTAAAATATCGACATTCAATGAGCGCTTAAAGTCACCATGGTTTCTAGCAATACTTTGATATTTACCAGTGCCATTAAGCAACTGAACGGCAAATGTTGCGCCCATGATATTGTTATCTTTAATGCTATTCCCTTCCGAACCACTATCAATAACAACGCCCGTTGAGCTAGCCGTCCCACGGCAAATAATGTTATTCCGCTCAATGCGATTATAGTGCGAAGTATTTCCGCTGATTAATACTGCATTATCAGTGCCAATGGCCTGTAGTTTTGGATTATCACTAATATCATTATACTTTGAATTAGCAAGTAGCCAGACAGCCCTATTCGCCTGCGTTACTGTGTTCCCCTTGAACTGACTGTGCGACATACTTCCAGAGAGTGCAGCACAAAAGTTACCAAAGACTGGGTTAACCCATGTGAATGTATTATTGTTTATTTGCGTGTCATGCACCCCATTAACATACACTCCCCCTTGGCTTTGAGATAAGTACGGGTTTGTATTAGTCGATAGGCCGCAATCTAAGAATGTATTACCAGTAACTGTATTGCTCCTAGTGTCAACAAGTCGGACGCCAGAAACTTCACAAAGCTGAAATGTATTACCCGTCACGCTATTACTAAACGAGCCCATTTCTAACCTAACACCACAGGGATATCCATTGACTTGATTTGATGTGAATGAGCAATTATTCACTTTCGCATCAACTTGAATTGCTGAAATTAACGGCCTTGCATAATCCCAATGTGCTGTTTCAAAGCTATTGCCGTGAACAGTAATATTGTAATTATGTGCTTCTATGAATATTGATGAATCATTGCCACGCTGATTAAAAAACTTACCACCAATTAGTTTTGAGTTTGGGCAGTCTTGGCGAAGGAATAGACATAAAGAAATACTGTCATGAAACTCTGTATCAGCAATGCTATCAACGCGTCCTACTGTGACATAAATCCCTGAGCTTTCATTATTTAAGTAGAATTTAGACCCTGAAATATCAAGACCGTACATCGCGTGCAATGACATAAACGGGTCATTGAGTGACACTTTCACCCCAATTGCGTTTCTGAAGTTAGCTTTAATCTTAGCGTTCTTAACTAAGTTATCTAATCGGGATATCTTTGCTGTCGTATCAAAATCGTATGTTAGCTTAGCGGATTGACTCACGGTGATAACATTGCCTCCGTCCTTAGATAAGACAATTGGCGTTTGAACTTGATAAATCCAATCGTTTAAGTCATTCGGTTTTTCAACAAAATCTAAAATAAAGTCTACATTTTTAGGCTCTTTATTTTTAATATAAAGCGTATCACCAACACCGATTTTCTCATAACTCGCTGGCGCAAGAGTAATCGTTCTCTTACCGATTGACCACTGACCCATTGCTGCCAAGCTAGTGACATCACCATTATTTCCCGCCCTGAATTTTGCGACTGATTTCCGTACAAACTCGGCGCCTTGTTCAAATTCAATATTCAGACCGTTTGATAGTGTAAAGTCACTATCAATCAGAAACGAACCGCCAGATTGGACAATTTTCACGCCCAGTTTTTTTGCGGAATTTAAAATAGGCGTTACATCACTCTCGCCGCGCTTATCGGCACCAAGTTGGTCTAAGCTAACTTGACCTTTGGTTATGATTGTTGCTGATAATCCATTTTGAAGCAGAATGATTGAGTGACCATCCGGCTCATCATTTGTGATTAAGTACTCCGCACCCCCTATTGGTCTAGGGTCTAGTTCTACATATGAATAGGGGAAAAATGATAACGTACTGACAATATCACCAAGCTTTGGCGCGGCATCAAGCTTCATTTCGCTAACACTTCTGTATGTTTTTACTATCCTCCCTAACTCACTCCGCAAGCTCGCATCACCAACACTAACCCATGCGCCTTTGCCGATACCTCCAGTTGATTCAGGAGTTGAGCCCGCTGGAACTTGTTTTGGTAATTCTCCATCCCATCGGTAGTATTCTCCTGTGGTTTCATCACGCAGTATATGATTGCGTTGAGTTAGTTCATTATTCGGTAAATTTGCTCCCTGTTGGAAGCTATCGATAGTAATATACCCAGCAGCGACAATAGCGGTATTCATGTCGACTTTAAATTTCTCGACTAACTCTTTGAATAACCACTCCATTCCCGCCGCTGTTAAATGACAATTGCCAAAGCGGTCAATGTATTTATGTTCTAGTGATGTTGCCCATATATCTAATAATCCTGAGTTAAAGAAAAGGTCTTTGATATCACTGCTTGGAACTGGCTTTTGTGTTGGTTTAACTTCTCTCATGCTTATTTTTTCCAATAAAAAAGCCAGCTCTGATGGCTGGCTTGTTGGTTAATGATTGCTGTTATGCGTTATAGTCTGGTTTTGCGTCGAAATATTCGGTTGCAGTTATTGTGTAACGCTCACCACCGAGTGGGCGTTTATCTGTAATTACCCACTTGATGTTTTCTAATTCAACCGATGTTGCTATCACATATCTAGAGGGTGATTGTTTCTGATATCCGTCGTATAGATTGAGTTCTATATCTTCTGGCACACTTGCGATAAAGCCGAACTCAGTATCTTGCCTAGGCGTCGCTTTAAATTTCTGCGTTGTATAGCCCATCGAGTCAGTGAGATACACCCACATTTCATCATCAAATTTGATTTTCTCGCTTGTTGTGAATATCTCTCCTTTTCGTTCAGTGATATATCCTGCTTGCTGATTTGAATCGTAGGTATCAGCAATCAGCACCATATCGCTAGGGTACACATTTCCACCATCCGCAAGCGTTGTCAGGCTGATACTTGTTCGCTGGTGAATAAGTCGATTGGCTTCTAACAGCGCTCTGTCCATGGCTTGATATCGGTTACGGCAACCCTGTAAAACAATCTTATTCGGCGTACGCGACAGCCCTTCCGTAATGCCGTTTTTATCAACTCGAAAGCGGATATAGTCTTTCTTATTGCGAACTGGCTCGACATACTCCAACTCAATCCCGTCATACCCGCTTGGCATAGACATGTCATACGATATCTTCATGTCGTTACCTGTGATGTTTGAGCGATTGAAGGTGGTCATTGGGAATTCGCTGGACTGTTCGCGGGAAAAAGTAAGGACTGCATTATCGAAATAAGCGGTTACTCTCGCAGCATTACAGATAGTTTCGATGCGCTGGCCAAGGGAAATATCTTCGTCGTCGAATGTGTAATCGAAATATCCCAATCTCTCATCAGGTAAGCTATCGTAAATTCGATACAATCCGTCAATGTCGATATTCTTCTCGCTTTCTCCTGCGGTAATTAGCCAAGTGTGCAACACGGCATCAGCAAAACTTCGTGAGGGCCTGAGCGTATAATCCACCTGCTTTGATACTCGGTCATACGAAATGTGCATGCGTGTGGCCAACAAGTTATACTTCCTCTCTCTTGCCCCCGTTGGTGCTTCTGTTGCCCTCACAGACACATTAACAATCGTGTCATTCTCAAAAACGACATTCTCACGAACTCGGACAATGTGAGCGTTTTCGACTTTCATTATACTTCTGTCGCTACTGTTATTTACGCGAGTTAACTGAACCGCATAGCGACTATATCCATCAACTAAGTCAATTTTGTCTGTTCTGTAGTAGTTTCTCGCTCCATTGTTTGCATGTATTGATATGTTTTTACTCTTCCTAGTTCCAACCGCCTCTTCATTATTAACATCAACTTTCCAGTAATCTATCCGCGCATTGGCAGTGCTTCCACCGTCCAGTTGCCCTTGAGTATGCACCCATAACTGATCGCCATCGACAGGAGAAAAGAATGGTCCAACTGTTAGAAACTGGTTGTCATACATAACAAACTTAGTTGTGTTTATTCTTGTGTTTGAAGGTAATTGAGAAAACTCACTACCAGATAATTCATCAAAAAAGAACGTGTAGTACTCAACAGGGAGAATGACTGATTCATCATCAGTTTCCGCATAGGATGTCAGCCTCGCATCAACCGTGATGTTTTTTGTTATCGTTATTTGCTCCATCTGGCCTGTTTCATTGTTGTAGGCCATAATTTCATAGCTAACGCTTATTAGCATTGATATGTAGCGAGGGAATACAACCTGAGTGAAGTAATCGAAGTCATCCTGCTTAACTATCTTCGCGTATGCATTTCCGCCAAGTAATTTAATTTCAACAACTTCGCTTGCCTCTGCTGTGTATCTAGGGATGTCCTTACTTTCGTTAGGTCCCGGTAATTCTTGCCCGTCAATATCAGGGAACTCAAAACCTTCGTTAATCAGCGGGATAACTTCTTTTGGCCTATATATCTTGTAGCTAGCGCCAGCCATTGCCGTGAAATCAGATTCGGCAAACCGGATGCTTTCCGTTTTATATTCGCCAATGCCGATGTTCAGCCACTCAGTTACAGTCTTAAGGTTGTTGTTATACTCAAACATCGATTGCTGAATGAGGTCAGGAAACGCCCTTACTTGCCCGTGAATCTCTGGCCTTGCCTGATATGCTCGAGCAACGTTCGTTTGTCCTGTGAGTCGGTTATTTGGGCTATCTTTAACATTCGACTCCGCAGCAGAAAATGACGGTGTTTTTGGTGCGAGGAACGAGAATACCTTTGTAACCAAGTTAAACACTGGATTCAGGATATCGCCGATAACGCCCTTCGGCTGGTCAAACACTTGAATAAAGTGAGTTGGTGTTATCTCGAAATCTAACTCGTCATCTAGGTCAAGCTCCACGCCGTTCACTGTCACCAGAACATCCCTTGATATATCCTTTCGATGTACTAGGAAATCGCTATAAAAAAAAGAGCCAACTGTTAAATCGACTCTTTCCTTTTTGGTGCCAGCTACTTTTTGAATTTCAACTATCGGCATATTTCATAAACTCCAATTTCGTGAATTTCTTCTCAAGCACAATGAGCCTGTCCATGCGCACAGCACCATTTTCGCCTCGGCTATGAAATGCATTACCATCGATGATTAAGCCAATGTGGGCAGGCTGAGAGCCGCGATATCCAATGAATATCCCGTCATCAAATGGATGCTCTGTGCGCTGCCAGAATTCGACTTCATTCTCATAGCAAGTTACAAAATCATGCTCCGATTCGTAGCCAGCGTCATGATGAATTTCCGTACCTAGTACGTACCTAAAATATAAGACCACTAAGCCCCAGCAGTCACACGCCTCAAACGTACACGCACGATTCTTCCATGGCTTGCCTATCATCAGATTAATAAACTCTAATTTCGTCATTAAACCGTCTCCAGTCCTGTGAATTCTTCCATCGTGTAAATGCGCCCAACGTTCTTATTTAACGGGTTATTCATCGACAGCGTAACAGTGACAGACTCCGCATCGAGTGAGCAGTCTTTCACGTACAGCGACCATTCACTTATCGGGCTATCTTTGTCAGCTGAATCAAATAGCCTGAATGTTGCGATAATTGGCTTCATTCGAGTATTTGACCGCCATAGCTTGAGCTGCTGCTTAAAGTCCTGCGCGACTCGGCTAAACTTAACCGAAGCATCGATAATCGGAGTTTTGCTTTGCTGGCTTTCAGCAAGTTCAAAGTTACACGGCTGATACTCAACACCGCCCAATACCTTAGGATCTATCTGTAAGCTGACTAAATGAATATTTCCGAATGATGGGTGATAGAACTGGATGGTTTCGTAGAATGTGCGCATTGGTCGTTGCGCTCTGTACTCTCTTAACTTCATTCGCCCCCCTTGCACCTAGGCAATCGCTCAGTGACGACAATATCTAGTAGACCCCAATCTCTCGGCGGTATCTCAACGATTAAATCGCCAAACTCGTCGTCTTCATTAAATAGCTTGCGGCAGATAACCGAGCCCGTCCAAGTTACTACGCTGCCATTAATCGACGTTTGCACCGGATAACTAACAAAGTGAAGCTCCTGTGGTTGCAGTCCAGAACCACCAAGATTAATCGGCATCCTGAACCACTTGGTGCAGTTGTCCAAATAATTAGGGCTTCTCAACCATTGCTGAAAAGCCCTCTCTTCACCTAGCTGGAATATCCACTTAACATTCCAAACCGTTTTAATGTCATCCGTTAGCTTCTGGAATATCGGCGCTCCAACTTGAGGCTGATCCGTTCGAAACCCAGTATCAAACGTCATGTTCTTATCCGCTTTTTGTGGTAACGGGAACCATTCAGGGTAGTCGATTATTTCCATGTGATATCCATTAAAAAACCCGCCGTAGCGGGTTATTCAAATATTTGCCTTTGCATTTGCCTATAATCTTCAAACTCAGCCAATTTATAGTATGTGGCTTTCCCATCCGTCAAATGGATAGCAAATACCTCCCCACCAATATAAATTCTCTTTGATTCTGGCATAGACATTTGGATGCTTCGTTGCTGCTGCATCATTGTTGGTATTAGGTCAAATAGATTCCCTTCCAATATATCGCATTCAGGCTTTGCAGCTGTTCCATACGGCAATCTTTCGCACTGAAATTTATTTGTTGATCTAAATGCATATGCAGCATACCCACCTTCTTTTTGCGAGTATCCAATATGATAAATGGTCGCACTTTCACTATCATCAAGCCCATATTTATCTTGCTGCTCTTTATACATGTCCAGCAAGTGCTTTGATGCGTATTCATTTAAGTGATCCATATCCATATATATAAGGCCGTGAGATACCATATTTTGCCAATCTGAACTTAGTGTTCCCATCCCAAGCCCTGAGACAACCATGTTTAGTGTGGGAACATATGTTGCTTTGTTGACAAAAAAATATGGCTTACCTTCCATTGTTACAGCTAAGGTGTCTGTGGCTATAATAGCTTGCTCATTATCCGTATAAAATATTAATGAAGACATTTGTTGTCCTTAAAGTCTAGGGGTTGCAGTTGTATTAGCTATTATAGACTGAAGTGCTGGCCCTTTCTCATTTGCATCCCTCATTATTATCCTTAGTACGTCATCTTCATTTAAGCCCTTCTCCATTCTCTGATCCACGACTGTTGTCGGTGAACCATGGTTTTCTATGATGACCGTGAGATTGTTAATACTATCTTTGCCGCCACTGCTTACTAGATTGTTTCCTTTCGCCTTTGATGGAGTTGGGCCAGTAGAAGCTTTTGGAATAACTGCTGACCCTGTCACATCATCATAGCTAAATACTCTTCCGTTGTTGCCGGGGATTGCGATTAACTTATTCCCTATTTGCATTAACTCAGGCAGATTCTCCTCACCAACCTCGTAGGCAGCTCCACCTTTCACATTACCGCCATTCTTCCGTTTTCCTGCAATAGCCCCAATACCAAGAACCGCCACTGCTGCCATACCAATTTTAGCTGCAGTACCCATTGATGCAATAGAGGCCATGATAGCCGCTGGAGTCCATGCTGCCGTAGTTGTTGCCGCGGCAGCCGTGCTAACTGCGGTTTGAGTTCCAACGGCTGCTGTCTGAGCCGCCGTGGTTGCCGCCAGTGCTGCTTGCTCTTGTCCTGCCCCAAACCATGCCGCTTTTGCTTGCTCTATACCAGCTTGCACGTAAGAGTTGATTAAACTATTCAGGACGGTTCGACCTAATGACCTTGCCGCATCCGCTGCTGTCATTGATTGAGTTATGATACCTGTAAGGGCGTTAGATGCATTACCAGCCAACGAATCAAAGGCCGCTGCTGCTGCCTCATTTCCTAATGATTGATTGCGCCATAAGTCATACATCGCGTTAACTCTATTTTGCTCATATTCCTTGTTGGCTAAATCCATCATCGCTAGGCCTTCTTGTTCAGTGAGTATTTTCTGGTTCATATACTCTTTGATTAAGGCTAGCTTTTGAGTATTCTCATTTTGAAGAGCTTGAATTGGATCAACCTTGGCTCTAGCCTCATCTAAAGCGCTTACAGATGCATTAACCTTAATGTCAGCCATGCCGCTTTCAAAAGCTTCTGTAGCTTCTTTACCCAGTCGAACAAAAGTTTCTTTATCGATGAATCCTTCATCAAACATACGTCGAATAGTTTTAGCTTCTTCTCCGAATTCGCGGGCCAGCTTTAACTCTGGAGTAGCTTCTTGCGCTCGATTGAAATCGCTGATTTTTTGAGTGAGATTATAAATTTCTTCGGCTTCTTTAGCGGCAGCTTCTTTTTGCTTGTCTGTTGCTTTAGAACCTAGTTTCTGCGCCGCTTCAAACGCTGCCATTTCTTTATTAACATCCTCAACGCCACTACTTAGCAATTCGTATCGTTTTTTTAGTGCTTCGACCTCGTTTTGTTGGCGCTTTAACCCTTCCTCTGCTTTATCCTTTTTAGTTCCTGTCCTCCCGTTCTTTTTACCGTCGGATATTTGTTTAGTTAACTTAGCTGCCATTTCGCTTAGTCTGATATACTCCTTTGCGTCCTCGCTATTTTCATCCCAACCAGAGTTTTTAATCATCATCTGAGCATTAAATCTAATGGCAGCCTCTTCCCCTTTGTTCAGTCGAATAGTTAGTTCTTCGACTTTTTCTTTCATTTTATCAACGGCAACCCCTAGCGTTAGGTCTTTGTTGAATTGTAGAGCTGAAGAAAAAGCATCTATAGCATCAGTAGCTGTATCTCCAGTTATGCCAAGTTTTTCTAATTTCTCCCTAAACTCATTGATTGCCATGGTATCTCTAGCCGCTGCTTCACCATCAAGCAATGACCTTGCCAATAATTCATTCTGCTTGGTTAGTGATTGAGTTTCATTATTTAATGCAACCTGAGCTGTCCATTGTTCTACTGTTTGTCCTGCAGTCCTTTTCGCTTGCTCTCCAGAGCGACTAACAGCGCCAGTTAATTTAATTATTTGCTGTGTTGTGTCATCAGCTAATGCTTTGTATTTATTAAGTTCCTCGGTTAGTTCTTTATTGAACATTCCCGTTTTTTCTGAGGTTTTTAACGCAGCATTAAGGTGGTTTATTTCTTTTTCATACTCTTTTAGTTTATCAATCTTACTTTCTAAATCTTTGCCAAATTTATCTGCTGCATAATTAGCTTGAGCATTATTTAACTCCTCTAATTTATCTATTGAATCATCTATTTTTTTATTGAATTCATCGATTTTATCTGTATCGCTCATCGCTTGGTAAAGCGCATACACTCCAGCAGCTACTAGCAAGATAATTCCAGTTGGGCCACCAAGTAAGGCCATAACACTTCTTAAGCCGTTCATTGCTACCACTTGGGCTTTTGCTGCTAAAGTGGCTTTTTCCTTTGCAATTGTAGATGCTTCATCAGCAGCAATAACTGTCGCAGTTGCTTGAGCTTCCAGCCCTTTAGCTTTATTTAGTTCAATGGTTGTATTGTGAAGATTTTCTTTTGCTGACTTTACTTTGTCCTCGGCCTTCCAAACCTCTTGCGCTATTTCTGTTGATTGTTTTTCTATTTGATTTTGCGTTCTTTGAACTGTTGATCGTGCTTTTGTTACTTCTGCTAATGTTTTTTCATTGCCGACTGTTTGATGCGCTAGTTCAGCTTGCTTTAATTGGTATTCTTGTTCTTTTTTCAACACTTCAAGATTTTGAATGCTAGCAGTTTTGCGATCAGCTAAAGCCTCTGCGACTTGCAACTCTGATTCCGCTAGCTTTACAGCCTCTTCCGCTGACTTTCTTTTTTCTTGGGTAGATAAAACTAGTTGAGATGCCTCCGCTTGATACGCTTCGGCTTGTTTTTTCATCACCTCCGCATTTTTAATCTCTTCTGCTGTGGCGTTAATGGCTGCTTGCGTGTGCTTAATTAGCGATTCTGTAGCACTTCCAATATTGCCAACATAACCAGCCCCCAATGAACCGGAAACTGTACTTAACACACCAGTAAACCTACTATGTGTCTGGGCTGCTTTTTCTGTCGCTGCTGAATTGGCTCCAATTTTCCCAGACAATTGAGCCATGTCACGAGATAGCTTATTTATTTCTGGCATCTTCATAGCTGCAGCCACTTGAGATGCAGTTTTATCTAGTCTATTTAAAGAGTCAGTGGCTTTGTCTGTACTTTTCTCAACGTTATCCATTACCTTGTTGACTTGCTTCTCACCGACAAGCAACTCTTTAATGTCCATGCTTACATCGTAGTGGATACCACCGGCTGATTGGCTTTCTGACATAATTATTTTCCTCTAGAAAAAAGAAAGCCCCGTCAACTTGACAGGGCCTATGCATAAAATCTTAGGTTAATTTATAATGAGCTTTTCTTTGCGGCTTCAGCTTCACTTAAGCATTCTTTTCCGTTGCTAAAAGTGTACTGTAGAAATAAAAAACCATTTGAGCGGCTATCAGCTCTAACTTCAACGCCAATATCACTAATATCATTATCTTTCATTGGTTCACTTTGGTTCTTCCAGTTAGCAGTTAAAAATCTTTCTTCCTTATAAACTGCAGTCATCCAATCTTGAGGCTCCTTCCATATAGAGCCTGATATTAATATGTCTGTTTGTTTAGGTTTTCCGTAAATAGATTCTAATGATTTTACTAAGCTATTAAATTCATCCCGTATTGGATATCCGTGAGAATTATTTTTAATATCCTTTCCAATCGCTCTTATTTGGCATAAACCAACTGTAGGGGAAATAACCAATCCAAAAGAATCGAAGCTTGAATTGCTTTTTGGCGACTTGGTGACTATATATAAATTTTCTTCTTCACGAACAAGCTTTACATCAGCGCCTGTCATATCTTCGATATTTTGCTTCGTCAGACCCATTTTGAACCCAAATGGACCACTTTCAGGTGGTAACATGGCGGTGTTTTTCTCGCCATTATTACTTTTCGCGCCAATTTCCTTACTCTCTTGTTCGGACTCTTTGCTTAAATCAGCTTCTCCAGTATTGCTTTGGATCATTAATCCATACTTCGCAGATAGATATTTTTGCTGCAGCATAGCTAAAGTTTGCTCTTGCGTAGCAATTGTAGCTAACTTCATTGATAAAATTAGCCCTCCAGAATATTGCTCAGCCTCTTTTTTTTCAGCTTTTATCTCTTCTTCCGCTTTAGCTATCTCTAATTCTAACTGTTTAGCTAATTCTGGATTTTCTTGGGAGCCTTGAATGACAATATCTATTTTTGCCCCTGACTCTATGGCATTAATACGCTGCTGAAGTAAAGCTTTATTTGTTTCTAAAACTTCAGCTCTGGCATGGATTAAAGATTTAATCAGCCCGCCTGTATATTTTTCTTGGTCTACTTTTGCACTTGATAAACTTTGTTCTGTTGCTGCTAATTCAGTTTTTAAGCTGCTAACCTGTTCAATTTCCAATGGGCTTAATTCTTTTTGCCCGCAACCAACAACAATAAATGCACCAATGACAACTGCTAGTACAGTCCTTTTCATCCCATCACCTATTTGTATTATTAATTTCCCTTATGATATCCCGAGGTTGGCGCAAAACAAAGCAAAAGACCTCAGTTAAGAGGCATAATGTGTGATCTGGATTACAAGCCCATCCTTGGGCTATGTGGGGGTTAGGCTGCGGCCTTTAATTCTTTATCGTGAGTAAATAATCCATCCCAATTCTTTTTCATCGGTAACTCACCTGCGAGATAAAGGTCATAAATGCGTTTAGCGCCTTTCTTCAATAACACGGGCTGATATTTAATGAATGGCTCGTAACCGTGAGGGTTAATTTCACTCTGATTTTCAGTCATATACTTATCACGAGCATATGAAGCAACACGCCAGCGAACATTTTTTCCTGACTTACTTTCGTTATATAGCCAATTGCGTTCTGCTAACCACATTTGAACCTGTTGAGTATTTACGCCATTAAGCATTTTGCAAAACTGTGTTGGAGTCATACCTTCTTTGAATAGGTTTGACATGCATTCAACTTTGTTGCTCAATTCTTTATTGCTGTGTTCGAGTGCAATAACTTTTTCTGAATAAGTCAGTAATGTTGAGCGCAAGAATTCAGGATCATTCAGCGCTGCCATAGGAGTTACCTTACCAGTTTCAAGCTCTCTCCAGCGTCTTGATACTTTATGGCGCAACGGTACACTGTACCCAGTCATTAACGTCATAGTAAGGTCTTGGTCTAAACCTATTTCATCAATAACAGAACGACCTTTATATTTTTTACGTTTAATAAAAAACTCTTTAGAAACATAATTATCCGTGTTTGGATAATTAAAATCTAGCTCACTTAACATTTTCTCGATGTCACGAACCACATGATGATGAGCCTTTCCTGTCAACTCCGCAATCTCGCGGCTCGACATAGTGACATTTGTTTCATTTGATGCTAATGTTAATTCGTTCATTTAAATCTTCCTTTATGGATTGATTTGGGAAATAGCCAACAGTTCGCACCTGCTGGCTTTTCTGTTTTAATGACACCCGATATTTCTTTTTTTGTTACCACTAATCATCACTCCTTTGTCTTTACCTTCAAATACTACGTTTGCACCTCCCAGTCTTGAGCCAATATCAAAGTTATCTTTCAATCGGTGTAGCATTTTCTTTGTGTCCACAAGCAGTTCTTCAATCTGTACTGCTTGTTTAGCACTGTTATGTAATGCATGAATACGAACCTTTGCGCCAGTTACATCAAAGCCATCACGCTCTAATTGCTCTATCAAATCAAGCTCTGGTGCAGGGTTTCTGTTATCAATCAGACTGCTAGGTGTTAGCCATGCATTATCAAACTTACGGTTATGAACATCAGCAGATTCAATTGGGTAGTGATAATTAAATACTGGCGAATGATTACCTAACTCAACCTCGCGATCTAAAATATCCAATACCCATTTACGAAATTGCTTTGCTACTGGTGTATTAGAAAACATTGCGATCAGGTGAGCGCCGCGAAGAGAATAAACTCTGACCGATTTGTTACGTAAGCTATTGTTTATCCCGTTGAACGTCATATTGACGGTCATTGTCATGGAGTCTGTAAACTCATCTGCATTACGTGCATAAAGCTTACTTACGTTATCTGTACGGCTATACCCTAATACCTGTGCAATTTCAGTTGATGTTAACCACACTTGACCATCTTCAACGATTGGGTTGAATGTGAAGTTCTGGAAAGTTAAATCAGTTTTCGCTACAATGTTCATGTCATTTATTCCTGTCTAAGGGTTTATCTGGCAACTGGCCTCAATTGTTCGCGCAATTGGGGCTTCTATTTTTATAGGCATTCTTTTATTACCTTCTCTACTCTCTCATCAAATGACATTTCCAGACGTAATAACATTTCTTGGTTTTCAGTCCGCTTACTACGCGCTGCTGCTTCTTTGATCTTCCAGAACAGGCTTTCTGGTGTCCTCAGTAGCTTCTGTTTTGTTATTTCCTTTTGCACTCATGACCTCCTGCTATTATTTGCTATCAATTGCTAACATTGATAGCATGTCAACAGTTTAAACTTTTGGTGCTAAAAATTATGGGAAAGAAAGACGTTCAGTTAAATATTAGAATGACCCAAGAGTTGAAAAAAAGAATTGAGGACTCGGCTAGGTCAAACAACAGAACAATAAATACCGAGGCAATAACTCTCATTGAGAAAGCACTTTCAGATGAGATGTCTGAGTTTGGGTATAGAGTCAGGGATGCTTCAATTGAGCTAAGCGATCAAATAAACCTTCCATCAGCGGAGATAGAGAGAATCATAAACACGACATTGATTGAAGAAGTAATTAAGGCTTTATCAATTTCTTTAGAAGATATACTTGATAACGCAAAAAAATCAGTCGTGGCTGAGATGGATAAACATAAAAAATAACCACCCAGCCCAAGGACGGGCAATAAAAAACCCACCGGAGTGGGTGGGTTGTTATGATAGCTTGTATTTGGCAGACTAATTTGGAGCCTCTTCACTATCAGAGCTGTCTTGGTTCTTATTTCCCTTTCTACCTGCGGCAAACACAGCAGCTAATGCCACTAGGTTTCCTGTAATGAGAGTTCCTGCAAACCAATACGCACCATCTTTAGCAAAATAAGTTGCAATAATTAATACGCTTATTGAGAGAAAAAAACCCATCCATTGCCCGCGACTATCTTTTTTTATAGCTCCCTTAAGGGCCGTTTTATGCGTATCATGCCTAAAGCTTTGCTCTTTTTCTGTTAGGCAGAAAATTCTTTCCGCTCCTCCAGGAAGGATTTCTTCATACCTCTGCAAAAAGTCAGGCGGTGGCAAAGGCCCTCTAAAAGACTCTTTTTTCTGAACGATAGCCATGACTCTAGGATTATCCAATATTCTTTCAAGTATTATTGGATTATCAATCACTGTACTTTCTATTTTCGCTATCGCACCATCAACATCTGAGCCCTGATCGGGATTATCATCGTCAATGGTCACAATTTCATCTTTAGGCTTTAAATCCATGAGCTATTTCTTTTCTGTTACGCAATAAGACTCTAGACCAGCAGCAACCTTGGTCATGTCTTTCCCCACATATTCGATATCTTTTTTTAGGCGATCTTGGTCTCGCCCTTGCGCTGCCATTTTTCTGTAATTTGTAGCAGGAGCCAAGTCCATTATGCTCCCCATAGCTATGAGATATCTGCGCATTGTTGCTGTCATGTGACACCTCCGCTTAGTTAAAAACCACAATTCATAGTTTGTGGTTACATCAAATTGCTAAATATACCTTGGAGTATATTAGAATTAAGTTAACTTAACTGCAAGCTCTACTTGTATCTTGAATATCGAGGTGTATAATGCCGCGCCTCGATAATACCTACCATTTATAGTAGGTATTACCACCATAATATCCATCACGGCTGGTAATAAATAATTACCAATAAAAATACCCATAAACACTCAAAAACACTGTATACATATACAATGATACCTACTTGGTACGCATTGATACCTAAAAAACACCTATCTAGAATGAGAGTTTTTGAGGATAGGTGGCATGGAAAGAAAATATAAGCATCCGCAGGTTAACCTCAGATTACCGACTGATTTAAAAGATAGAATTCAAGAATTAGCTGAATTTAATAATCGGTCAGCCAACCAGGAAATGGTCGCAGCTATCGAATATTGGATACTGCGTAATTCTCATGTTGAAGTTTTAACGATTTCTGATGCGGCTGAGCGCATATTCCAGCTTGAACGAGAGATGGAAGTCGTTAAGGAAAAATTAGGGATTAAGAAGTAGCCGCAAAGCTACTTCCGACTCACAAGTCTACGCTTACCTGTTGCCAGCTCTTCATTGCGCTGGTCATCGGCTTTCATGATCTCGTCGTATTCTTCACGAGTGAAGCCTTTCTCGTCTGGATACTTGGCTTTTAACATCATGACGAACTCGGTCATTGTTAATTGTTCAGCTTCCTCGCGATTCACACCGAAATGAGCACGAGCAGCGGTAATATATTCGATGGCATTAAAGCTATCTGTAAATTCATTTTTACCTTCGTTACGCTGAAGCTTCCTAACTTTGGCCTTACCGATAATGCCGTGGGTCATTAACTCCCGAGCAAACACGATGATATCTGTAATTGGCACCTTACCCAGCTTATAGATGACGCCATTTTTACTGGGCTTCCACTCACCTATAAGTTCATCGCAATCATCATTACAGCAAGCTTGCATCACCATCATTGAAGTTGATAAGATACTACGCCCATACGTTGGCTTTTTTAATGCTTTAAATAGCCACTCAGGAACAACTCCATAAGCCTGTATAGCACGAGCAATTAACGCTTGAACTTCTGCACCACTTAGCAAAGTAAATGCGTTAACAATCTGCTCTGGCGTCCCTATTCTAGTCATTGCGTCAAATGATGGCCTAAACAAATAATCTTTATCAGGCGTTGATATTGTGAATTCGCCATATTCCTTTCTTGCTGTCATATTTCCCCCTGAATATTATCAAGGGCACTCGTAGGCACCCTTTGTAATATTAAGCAGCTGTGACAGTGACTACGCACTTAGCAGTTTTTGCACCATCTTCAGATGTGACTGTTACGTTTGCTGTTCCTGCCGCTACGCCTGTGACAGTGACAACATTCACCAACTTACTAACCGTTGCAAAGTTGGTCTTATCACTTACAACCGTGTAGTTCTTATTGGTTGCGTCTGTTGGCGTGAAGTTAACTGTAAACGTGCCTGTTTCACCTTCTTTTACGCTTAGCGTTGTTGGTGTAACCGCTACGCTAGTCACTGGAACTTCTTCAACTAGCCATTCGACCGTATCAGCATCTGAAACTTTAACCTCGCCTGAGTAAGTGGCAATTTCTGACGCTGGGAATTCAGATGACCAAGAAGTGAAAACGAAATAGCCTTGCAGCACAATCGCATCTTCACCAGTGAAATCCATCTGCACCCAATATGACGGTTGGCGACCTGCTTGAACTTCTTTAGGGATTTCTTGAAGCAATAACAATGGGCCAAAATCGTCATCTTTATCACGTTTGCGATATTCACCATCAAATGAAATGGTCATATCTAAGTTAGTGACTACGTTTTCAACTAAACCTTTGGTGTCATCTGCTTCTGATGTGATGGAGTTTGGCGACAAGTCAAATGACTTAGTGGTCAATGCCCCAATGCGTTTAAATGCTGATTGGTCTGGAACCTGATCGGGACAACCTTTCGCAATACGAATAATCGCATTACGCCCAATCAGCTTATTGGTTTGTACTGGGCAATCTGCCATGTGTTTACCTCTTTCTATAGAAAATAAAAAAGGTCGCACATTGGCGACCTAGTTTGAGATTTATTTGTTTATGATAAGCAGCGGAATGAGAGCCTGAATATCGTTCGGTTTTCCGTGGTTACAATTCCTGACGGCAACCCGCCCATGTTAAAAACTGAGTTGAGATTACAGTCGCTAGGATTTGCCGCGACATATTTGAGTATTTCATCAGCACGAGTTAATGCAGGGATTGGGTTGCTTTGCTCTGATACTAGAATTACATCCACATAGTCATCAGCGCTTAACTCACCAAATCGCCCAGAGCCATCATTAGGTTGAATGACTAAATACTGTTGAGTTTTGGTATTAGCCTTCTCTTCCCACTGCAACCGCTGCACAGTAAAGTCATTTGTTAAGCCACCTCGCTCTAAGTAATCAAGGAAATCATCAATAATCACAATCTCATTTCCTCCATTATCGCTGCGTCAATCATTTCTCTTGTTTCTTCAAAACCTGAATCAAGGAAAAGCTTCTTGGCTGTTGGGCGCTTAAACTTTTGTACAACTCTAGGATCATGAACATAAACAGCATAACTAGCGCTATAACCAACACGCCCAGTCAATATCGTTCCATTCACCTTAACCGACCTATAACTTGAATTGATTAACGTCTTTGTATCGATTGGTGTATAGACAGCAGCTTGTCTGCCTCCAATATCTAGCGCTCTATGCATAGCCCTTGTCGCTTTATTAGCTGTAATATCACCAACTATCCTAGATAAGGCTGCCTTAGCCTCATTAATGCCTCTAACTCTCGTTGCCATATCAAGTCCTTATTTTGTAATCCGGGTCTTGTCTAAACATCCGAGTATCAAAGTCATCACGAGCTTTAATTTTTGAACTTCCCCCCTCGACTTTCCTCGGATCCAGAATTGTTCGAGTGTCATTCTGAGCGATATAATCACCGACTTCTGGCAACCTTACAGGCTTACCTTTGTGAAATGATTCGGTGTTGAATACCAAGCGTGAAATAAACTCACCACCGTTAGCGTCCATCGCCTTTTCGTTCGTTGCTACCCAGTTGCAGTCAATGAGGTATGGAGTACCGAAAATAATTTCATCACCCCACTTCCCTCCCATGCTTACTGGATACACAGTCGCAACACTCTTATATGACCAACGTGACATTTTAGCCATATCAACCCCTGAACACGTCGAATTGCACTATTGATAGCGGTTTGCTTATGGGTAGCGCATCAGTGCAACCAGCCGTATCTAAACTTGATAAGAGGTTAGCAAGCTGTTTCCTTCCATCATCAAAGTATTGATATGAGCGAGAAGCGCCAGACGGTGCGTGCTCTGATGTTGTTTTCCTCACATCGGCAGATGACAGCATCAAAACAACAGCATAAAGCTTGATGAGCCTAGCCGTACTTTCTGGATAGTTTGAAGCGTCAAGACAGTCATCTATTCCATTTGCAATAGTGATAAACGACTCAATAATAAAATCAGGAGCCTCAAAGCCCATTGAATCAAGCAACTCCTGAACCTGTTCGATTGTTATGTCTACAGCCATGAGACCGCCTGAATATTAAAGGGACCGAAGCCCCTATGATAATTAACCGCCAGTTGAGTCTTTACCGAACGACACCATGACACCCGCAGTATCTTTGATATCTGTCGCAATCTGTTTCCAGTTAGCTACAGTTTCAATTTGCGCGTTTGTTGGTGATTTAATGCTGTCCTTACTCCACTGGTAGCCGCGCAGACCAATCGTAAAGTCATACTCGCCTTGCATTAATGCCTTGATATTCTCTTGGCCTAATACATCTTGAGCCTTCATGATAAGCGGTGATGTTTGAATAGCCGCTGCACCAGTAACCAAGCCTAATGAATGCTGTTTGTCTGCATCAGATAAAGCAGGAATATCAGAGATGACAAATCGACGACCTAAGTTATCCTGCTTGATCGCAACATTACCAATCTGGAACAGGTTGTTAGCATTGGTGAGAGTTTCGTCCATAAAGTCATTGAACGTCGCACCGTCCATCAGCCAAGCAACAATTCGTGAATATGCATCACCAAATGGGCGAGTTGCTTTGTTTAAGCCGCGCAATGATGGTGTATCACCACCAACAGTGATTGCATTCGTATTACCAGAGATAGCTGCTTTCAATGCCGCACCAGCAGTATTTAAGTAATCTTGAAGCATTGCCTCAGCTGATTGTGCAGCCACTACAGCAGACGCCTCGGTAACATCTTTACCTAAACGCTTCATCATGGTTGGAGTAACAGATACTGGGCCAATACGACCATCGACTTTAATCATACGATCAAGAATTTGACCTAACTCTTGCGGAGTCAAATTACCTGAACCGTAAGCGTTACGGCGTTGAGCCAGTCCGCCAAGTAATTGCCATGATGTTTGTTCAATATAGTCACCAATATGGTCACCATCACCGAGAACTAAAGCACCGCCAGATGCTTCATTAAACTGACGAACCGCCTGAGCGACTAGCTCGGTAGCTGCCAGTGATACTTGTTTTTGAAAAATGTATAAAGACATATAAATTAATCCTCTTGGATATTAGCAATGATTTCACGTGCGCTATCAACTAATGGATTAGCGCTTTTGGGCTTATCACTGCCTCCGGCTGGTGACTTCCCTTTACCGCCTTCACCTCCGGTTCCGGTGGCTTTGCTACCGATAATTACTGGTGCAAATAACTGGTTACTACGAAACTCTTTTTCTAGATCATCAATAGTGAATGCAGAAGGATGACCAGCCGAATCAACGACTCGCGTTTTACCTTCTTCTACTGATAAGCGAGATTTAATGTGTGGCATGATTAACGGAGCAGCATCACCAGCCAATTTTGTGGCCAATGTCTGTGCAACGTTATCAACCAAAAGCGTGTGTAGACTTGTGTCTTTTTCCTGCAATTGTGCTAACAGCTCGCTTTCACGTGCTTTTAACTTTTCAGCCCAACTTTTTTCTAATGATTCGATGTCGCCATTTTTACGAGCCTGTTCTTCCGCTGCCTTCTTTGCAGCTTCTTCAGCTTGTCGGCGTTTCTCTTGCTCTGATTTTTTCTCAGAAAGCAACTCATCAACTTTTTTCTGAAGCCCTGACACATCAGGAATATCAGGCATACCTTCAATTTGAAGCTGGTAATTTCCACCAGACTCTTTGTAAAAAGCCTTTTGCTCATCGGTTAATGCGTCAAATTCTTCTTTCGATAATAAATATTTAAACATCGTCAAACCTCTGGTTTAGATGGCGCGGCCTCTGACCGCAGATAATAAAAAACCCGCTCAGTGGCGGGTCTGTGTTATTTCAATTCAATTCCGGCTCGCTCAAATGCTTCAGGTGCAAGCTTTTGCATATCCTTGAGTGTCATCGGTTTAAAGTTTTTGTGTAGCTGTAATTGTGCAAATCGCTCAGGCGACAGACCACCATCACGAAATAGCTTTCCTCTCGTTGGCCCAAGTATTAAATCTTGGCGCTTTGCAGGCTGGCGAGTTAACCACTCATAATAATTTTCTTCCCCCCATTCAGACCTGCCAACTGGCCTAGTGATTATCAAATCCGCAAACCTATCATTAAGAATTGGTAATCGCTGACTTCGGCAGTTAGGATGCAATGGCGGCATTGGACCAACACCAACCGGATATCTACTACCAGATAAAGCCCTACACGTAGATGAGGTTTTATTGTCCAGTATGGCGCTAAACTCTTCCTCTTTGATTAAATCGTCATTCTCCTTATAAAACTCCTGAGCTGCGCAAGTATGCGCATGTTGAATAGCCGTATTTGCAATTGTTCGGTAGTTATAAGTGATGCGAGATATTGTTGATGTTGTAACCTGCGACCTATCAATTGCAGCCCCGTTAATAGTCGCCTGTAGAGTTTGAATATTACTTTGTGCAGCCATAGCCAAAACGGCCTGATTTTCTACTTGTTGGACTGAACTATTCACCCAAGATGATACAAATTTCTTGAGAAACAAAGAGCCACCCCAAGCGGTTAATATCAGCGGCACATTTAAGATGGCTTTTTCAACTTTTTCAGGGCTAGGCTTGCTTACTTCATTTGTCACTATCTGCGATAAGCTATCAACTTCAAGCTGACTTGATTCGACACCAATATCGATAACCGATTGCAGTAAATATTCAGAATAGCTGGTAAGAACTGGTGATAACTCTCGCTTTAACTCAGCAATGATGGCATTTAGTTTTGATCTCGATGTTATCTGACCTGAGAAATTAGCTAACGCCTTAGCAACAGCCGCCCTTAACTCTCTTTGCATTGCCTCACTATCAACAATGCCAGCTTTGAGGCGTTCTAGGAGAATTTGGATCATCATTGAGTTATCTAACATCAATTGTGATTGCATATTCACCTCTACATCATTGAGTTAGCTCGCGATAATTCTATCTCTTCGATAACATCCTCAGCTTTTTCATCTTGCGGGATGATATTGATGCTTTGCAGGTACTTCACAAAATCAATCATTCGCATAGCACCAGATTGCAGAGCAGCAAGTAAGGCTGTAATTGCTTGAGAGTCTAATTGTGCAATATCGTAAACTTTGTTCAATTCGATAGTCGCCTCACCGCTTCCTGCAAACTGAATGCAGAAACCAAGCGCTCGGTTAAATGCCTGCTCCACATTACCAGCACACAATGAAAGCACAGAATTATCTGTTTGCGCCTCATCCTGCGCCTGTGTAGCTGTTCTAGCCGATGTACCGCGCTCAACCAACTTAGCCCCTAGCATTGCCATTTGCTTCTCTCTGCGCTCCGCTAGCGTGATTTGGATATTCCTATCTTCTGGTTGGGCGAACTTCATATCACCACCGACAGGAAGTAATACACCTTTACGTGAGCCTACATTAAAACCATCTTTGAGATGATCTTGCACCCAAGTATTATCTAGACCAGTTAAAGCAATCATTGGCTGACCAACCGTGTGAGCTGACTCTGCAATATCTGCTTCGGCTTGGTAATGCTTGATATTTAAGTAAGCTATATCAGCAAGCGGTGGGGCGTCAGGGGTATGGTCATTGTTCATAGAACCAATCCATGACCACGGTAATTCACTCAAGGGCCCCCCAGAAGCATCACTCAATACAATCCATTCCGTAACCTTTATATCACCGTCTTCATACCAACGGCGTGAATGAGCCACATCATCAATAAGCCGTAATTCAATCCAATTCTTCTGCATTTTCAGCTCAAAATCTTCGGTATCAACGGGCTCTTGATATTGAAGAACAACAAGTGATGTTTTCCCGTTAGTCACTCGCCAGTTAATGATTTCTTTTGCTGTAAACAATCGAATGTATGGGCGGCCTTTATTAGCTTCAGATTGAATACCTGAACCGCTAAAGTCGCTTAATAATCCTGCACGTCCACGCTGTAAGTTTTGCGATAAAGCATCTCTTATCATTTGCGTTAATGGCTGGCCTTGACCATCGATGTCAGTTTCTAAATATTCAACGCCTCCGCTTACGCTAATCTTTACTGGCTTGCCAAATGCTATACCGAGTAGGCCACTTAACGTTCTACCCGTAGCATTAAGGAATGAAGCTCTCGCCAGATAACTCTTGTAACGTGAGTTATCTTTGTCATCGGCTTCTTTTTTATCCGCTGGATGTGGTAAGTATTTTTCTTTTTTACTTTTTACAACTCGTTCGCCATCAACACAATCGCCGATCATGTCCCACTCAGGCAAAAACTCGCTGTACGCTGGATGTTTATAATCAACGTTTGTATTCATATTAGTTCCAGTTGAATTCTAGTTTCTCGGTTAGTCGTTTAACGTTCCGTCTACTTACAGCAAAGTAACGGAATCCATCAGCATCATGTGATGTATAGTCATGAAGCGGCTTATCTTTCCAGCATCCCTTTTTGTCATCCCACTCTTTACGATAGGCTTCAAGGTGTGCGATTCCCTCGCTGCATTTATGCTCATCAAAAGCACAGTAAGGGAGAATTTCACGTACAGCCTCAATACCCTCATCAATAGACACTCTCGGCACGACATTAAATCGAATTGAGTAAACCTGCCCGTCAATTTCATACCCTTCACGGGCTAATTCTTTCCGTGATTTAGCATCAGAGCCAAATTCCCTATTCTCAATATCGTGGGGTCCATTGTGACTCTCGTATGTGTAGCCTTTATCTTTCAGCACTTTCATATAGTGACGAAGACCTTCACCACTGTTTGAGTAATGGTCGATAACGTGAAATTCCTCACCAACTTCACGAATAAACCAGATTGATGTTGAGTCACCTACGCCGATATCCCAATACGTATGCACAGGTAAGTGTGAATTATCAGGGAGTGCGCCAATGCGTTTATTTTCATATAGGAATCGGAATTGCTTAGCGTAATAAGCACCTTCAACCGATTGCTGAAATGCCTCAGACGGTATTGACGGATATTCCCGCTTCATATCGTCGCCGAGTGTTTTCTCTTTGGCGTAATACCATGCTTTCTGGCGCTCGTTTAATTGAACACCATACTTACTAGACATTTCATCGAAGTAGTCAACTAATCGCTGCGGTAATTGCTCGACAGGGTTAATGGCATATTCAGGATTCTTCCACCATGAGAAGAAAAAGAATTTCCAGTCTAAGTTAGAGAGAGTCTTGCTCTGAATTTGCGCTTTCTCAGCAGACTGGCAATAATCATAGAAATAACCCGCTCGACCTTCCGCTGTACTTTCAATCGTCGTAAAACAATCGCTTGATACTGCCTCAAACGCACCAGTGACAATCTCACGGGCTTTCTCTGGATACTTAGCGCATATCTTGCCGAACTCAGATACATGTAAATATCGGAGTGTACCGCCACGAAATGACGTGCTGATATAAAGCGACCCACCTTTACTAAAAACCAATTCACCAGCCGCGTCATTGCTTGCTGGATTTGCTGCTTTAATTTCATCAGGTAGTTTTTCATAGGCATACTTTATCTTTTCCCTGAATAGCCGCTTAGCATCATTTAGCGTATGAGCTATCAGTGCGCATTTAGCCGCTTCAAATAGTGCAGCGTCTAATTGGATGATGCAGACCTCAGTCGTAAAACCAAGCTGACGAGCCTTTAAGATAATGTTTCGCGTGTGCATCCCTTCAAAATATTCAAGCTGCTCAGGCGTCATTTTAAATCGAACTGGCTTACCTTCTTTGTTGGTGATCCAGTAAAGATGATTCAATCGCCAGAGCTTATCTCTCAATAATGCAAGATGTTCTGGCTTCATGGTTATTCCTTAGATAAGTCGTCCATTAGTTCTGATAGCTGGCTAGCTGTCTTATTCGGCTGTACGTCATCTAGCCCATAAGCTTGACGCTCAAGGCCAACTAGATTTTTAAGTGTTTCGCTTAATGCTTTGACTGACTTAACGCGCTCAGGGAGAGAAATAATTGAGTTGTAAATTTCATTTAGCTTATCGCGCCCGTTATCATCAGGACTAAACATTAGCTCGCCCAATTTACTTAAAGCTGGCACATCGGCACATTCAGCCGATAGCTCATCAAATAAATTATTGGTCAACTCTCTTGCCCTGCGAATATCTCCCCTGTGCTCCATGCGAACATTGGCAATAACCTCGGCATTGGCCTCAATCAGTTGCCGCTCAGAAATAGCCTTTTCGCTGGAAACCTGCTTGGAAACCTCACGTTTGGAAACCAAGGAATCCGCCTTGGACTTTATTTTTGCGTTAAGGTCTCTTTCCCACCCCTCTACATTGGCTTTCTTCCTTATTGCAGTATGCGATACGCCATGCTGTGAAGCTATTTCTCGGAGTGACATCACGCCAGCTCGGTAAGCCGACTCGATGGCCTCCCAATCTGGTCTTTTAGCCATAATGTTTCCTTATAGAGAGAATTCTTGAATCTCACCGCCACTATAAACATCTAGCGATATTGCTACCTCCACAGCTTCTTTTGCTGTCTTCCCGCTTTTCATTGCAGCCATTGCGTATACGTCACCAGAGCCAATGGCAAACATATCCCCAACTCTAAATATTGATGGGAGTATATCGCCCTTATCTTTGCTTAGTCCGTATGCTGCCCCTTTGTTTGTTACTGCAATCAAGCAAAAATCTACAATAGATGCGAACTCAGATTCGTAAGTGATGCCGTCATGAAGCTTGGATATAACCTCATCAACGCATGATGTGTCACCAGTAATACCGATGGCTTTAATTTCACTATTATTTATTACCCACTTACCATGTTGAGGCTGATGTATCTTCTGGTTGTTTAAGCTTGTTATCATGCTGCCAACTTGAGATTGGCTATCTGCTGCTAGAGTTTCGCCATCCCATGCTATTGTTGTCATACACACCTCAATCAGAACAATTAACTGGTTATGTTTATATACACTCGGCAACCAGTGATACCTTTGCCGTCATAAACTTATATAAAGCTCTATTAACGCCACTCCATGAATGACGTTTGTAGAATTTTATAAAATGGTTATTCTGCTACTTCATCGTTGAATAACGTTTTCTTTGTTTCCTGCACTCGTTGATAGACAGAGTCAACTTTCGTTAGCGTGTCTACGCTGCCGTTATCAAAGTTGCCGTTGTTGCTATTCCACAGCTGGACAAATAACTCATATTCAAGTTGGTCGTCGTTGATTAGTTTAATTGCCTTTGCGGTTGCTGCGGTGTTATTGCCTGTTAGCTTAAGTAAACCTAAGCGGATTTTCTCTTTTGCTGTTAGTTCAGTAGTCATAAATTGCCTTTCTTTAGGTAATAAAAAACCCGCACTAGGCGGGTCATTGTGAATTCTTGTTGTCTATTTAATATCCAGCGGCTTATCGCGCATCGACTTAGGTATTTCTCTTTCACCATACTCCTCGGCTATTGCCATTATCTCTCTGTATGGCCTAGCGAATGGGCCAACTACAACAGTGATGTTTTGGCTATCAGCTTCTTCTGGCGTTAGTTTCATGGTTTCGGCTGTCATTACCAGTGCAACTTTTAATGCAGCACCAGTCCAAGGTAAGTGCTTAATTAAATCGTCTGGCTTATCCATCACTCATACCTCATTGATTGAATTAATTAGCGCCATTTCACCATAAAAAAGGCCGCTGAGCGACCTATTGAATTTGATTTGAAAACTCCATTTCCGCGAAGTCTTCAAGCAAGCCCGATATTTTATGTATTGCCTCATTGGTTAGCTCTTCACTCATGCACCAAGAAACTAGCACTGTCGGATCTGGTAGGTATTCTCTTTTCAGCATATTGAAGAACAGCATACTTAATTCAAGGTCGCTTTTATAATCTTCCCGATAGTATGATGTTAAGAAGTTGGCCAACGACTCAACGCTAAACTTAATATCCCCTAGCGATGAACGAAAAACAGGCCGCTTATGCATGGCGACCTGCCTAATCAAAAATAACTCGCTGACTACTAATGAAACGATTTCTACTTGCTTACTGTAATCTTGCTGCATGTTGCTCTCCATGCGCTGAAGGGTAAAGCAATTGCATTTGCCCTTTAACATCAAAAGCAGCCATACAACGAGCATCAAAGTCTTTGTAGTCAACAGAGCTATTAGCAATGTTTGTCACTGCAACCATTTGCTGTTCTACCGCATGCAAGGCATCACCTTTCAGGTACTGATGGATTTTTTCTCTGTCGCCTTTATTTTCTTTGACAGATTCATAGACATAATCAGGCAATGCAACGCCATAAACCCATTTAGCTGTGATACCAGCGAACAATAACGGACAACCGCCAACATGACCAAAATAAGGAGTCCCTGACATCTTTGATAGCGCTCTGTAATAGGGTTCTTGAAATCGCTTTTCCCATTCAGTGGCCTCTTTATATGTTAGTAACCCAATAACCTGATCTTCGGTCAATGTCATACTCTGTGACATCAACATGTTTTTAATGTGCCGGTCACAAGCGCGAGCAAATTTTGGTGATAACCATCTTGCGAACTCAATTACTAATTCAGGATGGATCCAAGTACCGCCATGTCGTCCTTTTTCTACTCGAACTAAAAGGGGAGAAATCTCCTCTTTAGAATTATACGCTTCAATATCAAGCTCTTTGCCAACCTCATAGATATACTCTTTAGTTGATGAGACCCTTAACCAGTCTTTGGTTAGTTTTCCAAAGTGCCTAGCTGCTGCTGTGGCATTAACCCAACAATCGCCATTAAACGGGATCAGAGTTTCGTCATACTTCATGGGTACGATTTTAATCATTACGTTTCTTCCTATAGAAAGTGAACCTGTTAGCACAGAAAAGCCGCCCCAAGAGAGCTCGCCAGCTATAACGGCAGTTCTCAGGATCACTTTCTGTAGGCTCTTGGTGTTTTAGATGTGCGTGCTATGCACAGAGTGAAATGCGTACTACTGATTACAAAACTTGAATAAATGTAACTTTCTTTTAACTTTACTTTCGTAACGTAACATTAAGAGGGGTATGGTTATTACATCGCTAAGTTATTAACTTCATATATATTCCTACACTTTTAAGCCTCAACACCAGGGGCTATTTTTTTGCCATTAAAAAACCCCCTAATTGGAGGCTCATATTTGTAATATCCGTTTGAGATTACTACCTTTTTAAGGTTGTGGTCATTCATGATTAACGTATAGTTGCGTTACATTCATGAACTGTTATTCTCGCTTCGCCCCGATATTTGGGGCATTTCTTTGTTGTTCAATTTCCCGTATTGCTTTCTTGTCCAAGTTGCACTTTGCTATTGAGTTCATGGAATCAACCAGCAACTGTGGCATGTCACCCCAATCAACATTTTCAGGAATATCAGGCTGAGGACAGTCAGCGGTTAGATGCGCTGGTATCGGTACCGGTTGAACGGGAATCAATACCTCTTTTGTATTTCCGCAGCTCACTAACAACATCATCGGGCACAGCAGTATTAGCGCACTCATTGTCTTTGAGCACTGTTTTGATAACAGTCTTAACTTTGACATGTTCTGAGTCCTCTAATTGCTTTGCTTTGACGTTGGCTTGTGAAATTCGGTCAAATATAGAAAGCGTCCGGTAGGCATTAAAAACTATCAGGTTACTCTCTATAATCTTTTGGTCTTTCTGGTCGCTTAGTTCTTTCTCATGAGCTAATGCAGATAGAATCCAGAGTGAGAAAAACAGAAACGCAGCAAGCCAACCAGTGATTGGGCTAGTTATCCATTTCATGCTGGAATCTCAACATGAGGCGCATCAATGAACTTAGTTTCAATCGGTAGTGATGGGTCATTCTTCCAGTTGATGCCAAAGCGCAATTTAACGCCTAACTCATCAGCGGCTTGCTTAACTGCTTTCAATAGCGGTTTAAACTCATCAACCTGCCATTTAGTATTCACAGGGATGATATCTACTGCATGACCTGTTAAGTGGCGGCTATTCATCGTTTGTGATTTACCCGTAGCGACTAACTCTTTTTGTCTTGCTTGAGTTCGCATGCCTTCAATGACAATGAAATCGACAGGTGTTATTTCCAGAGTGCGACGAATGACTTTCACTAAATCAGGATTGACGCCCTTGAGATTGCTTTCGCTTCTCTGGCTGAATTTGAAATTACTCATCGCCTAGTTTCCTTTTAAATTTACGCTCAATTGTTTTTACGAACTCCGCACCAGACCAGCCAGCAATGCCAGCTATACCGCCTGCATATTCAGGAGCCCATTGAAAATATGACGCAGCAAGAAAAACGAATGAGCCAGCAAACACGGATACCAGAGCCTGAGCAATGAACATCCAGAGACTAAATTTCTCACCATTAATGATTTTGTATGCATAACTGGCAATAGAGCCTAATAGCGTCATGATTACGATTAATAACTCTCTCGCCCAGCTATAACTGAAGGGGTCTTTATAAGGCATTTTCTTCATACCTCCCCCTTAGCTTGGGGCTGATTAAAGTTAATAGATAGCCGCGCACAATCTCTATGCGTCAATTAAGTGTGTGTGATTAGAATTCTGTGGCGGCGTATACGAAAAAAGCCGCACTAGGCGACCCCTTGAATTTGAACTTGTAAGGATTACTTACAGGTTGGAATTTTGGCAATAAAAAACCCACGCTGTATCGAGCAACGTGGGCTATACACGGGAGTACTTTATGTGGTTAAGCCAACCTAAGAACAGTTAAGGCAGCTTACCTGATAAGTATTGTCCATTTGGTCATTGCAGTCAATAGCAAAGTTCAGTTATTTTTCTAACTTTAGCTACACGTTTACGACTGTTCATTGCATTTCGTAGAGGTTCGTACAATAACCACTGGCAAGCTTTCAGTTTTTCATCAACTTCCCTTCGGCATGTTCGCAATGATGGAACCTTTACTTTTCCTCCTGACCTTGTGTTCATTTTGCGGGGATTTGCAACCTTATGGTAGTAAGATGCTATCGAAAGCTTGGATGCCCCATGAGCGTAATAGCTGAGCAATATTTTATAAGCCTGCTCGTCAGTGGCGATGATTGAATCTACGACCTGAGAAATCAACATTCCTTCATCGTCACTGCACATTGGTCTGGATGGTGTACTGTTTGGCTCGACTGTTCGCATGAATTTATAAATCATATTTATCATACGTACATTCAATCGCCCTGAGTGAACCCAAGCGCCCCACAATTCAAGCCATCCGTTAAGCCAGTCGAACTGATCCTTAGTTAACTCTTTCTCTCCGATGTAGCTCATTTAGCCTCCTGAGATTCTTTATCTTTCCATCTGTCGCCGCCTCTATGCCTGACCATTAATCTACCGTTGATAATAATGTGGCTTTCAGCGCTAGCATCACGAACATACTTTCTGATAGTTCCTCTATTCGCTCCGATTACCCGCCCCACCTCAGTCATATTCCCGTAATACTTAATCAGCAATTCAGGAATGGTCGTAATCTCAGCCTGCATCTTTCAGCTCCTTCAATTTCTTCCTAAAAACCTCTTTGATGGTTTTGCATTCATCAATAGTCCACTTGTGGCGCTCATGGTCGCACTCGATAGACTCAACGGCTTTCTGCCCTATTCGATTAATAAGCTCTACGCGATATGGGACTAGATTTCCCGACTTGTGTTGATTACAAACAACGCATTGCCGATGGATATTGCGTTCATCGAACCTCAGTTGTGGAGCCGCAGCGGTAGTCCGATAATGACCAGCATCCCACTGAGCAGATTGAAACGTTCCGCATGATATGCATGGCAAATCACGGTCTCTTTCTCTGATATATGCGTTGACGGCTTGTTGTGCTTGTTTAATCCAATAACTGCGGGGTTTTACTGCTAACTTGCGGGCTTTGAGTTTATCGCGGTCTTTTACTTCTTTTTGCTTCTGTTCTTTCTTGAGTTTAGCTTCTAGTTTTTCTCTCTCCTTACTTCGTCGTTTGATTGCTAATTCTGCTCCATGCTCCGGACTACACCACTCTATATTTTCGTACTTTGGATAAAACCACTCTCTACATATTTTGCAGCGCCGTCGCCTTGGGTTAGCCATATTTAACAGCCTCCACAAAAATACAAACAGCGGTAACTATTAGGCCAACAATGAGACCAAAGAATAATTGCTTCTTCATGCTCTTACCTCGCTCAATAAAGAATCCATGCGTTTTAGGAGTGCGCTACCCATACCTTGCACATTGGTTTTTTCGACATAGACCATTCCACGCCCTACTATTTCGTCGTCTATTTTCTTAGGTGCTGACTTGAAAACTTCGGTAAACTCACGTTTAACAATCTGCACAGCATCAGGTGATATTTTGTATCTCAATGTACCTTTGCTTTTCCCTACAACCGACACAGCCGCAAATTTACGCATTAGGCTGATAATGTAACTTGCCGTTGAGTAAGGGATTCCTGTTATGTTTTGCGCTTGCTTTGCGGTGAAATATTCAAGCTCTCTAACCGCTTTGATTATTTCAATCGCGTTCTTGCCTTGCTGAGTCATAACTTCTCCTTGTTTAGGTTGTGACGATTTATTAGCTCTCTGCGTGATTCGTTCAGATAATCAATTACCCTGTGTAATTCATCTAAACGTTCATCTAGTTGCTTTAGTTTTTCTTCTGGTGTCATTTTCTCGTCCTTGCTGTTCGGATGTGGCGGCTTTCGTTGATTGATTTCATTGGGTTAAAGGTGATATTGCTTGGCGGTGGCTTGGGTTTGCTTTGATGTGTAACTACGAATATTGATTTAGATTCAATCGAATTTAGCAAGCATTTCACGGTGACTTACCTCCACTTCATCAACAAGTCTATTCATATACCAACGGGCTTTTTTCAAATCTTCGACCGGGTTAATTTTCTTTTCATACCGCCAGATATATTTTTGGATGTTACCCTTGAGATATCCCAAGAATGCCTCGTGTGTCATGCTAGCCTTAATAGCTTCTATGCATTCAATGCCGCCTGATGCGTAGTGAGCTGGGTTATTTACGTTATCTTTCATCTCTCTTGCTGCTCCTTGAGTTTCATGTATTCGCTGTCGTTTGGGATGATGATTGGAATGCCTTTCTCAATGCACCATGCTTCGTGTTTCTCCATCATGTAGAGCATCCGTGCTTTATCCATCTTGCGGGTTTTCTCACGCTCTCCGTTTTCATCACGACCTAGCCAGTGACCAACAAAATACTCGTGTGTTTCTTCGTTAGTGATTGGCTTTGATAGAACAACCTCACCAGCACCATTTTTAATATCAATGACAACGCCACGCGCACGCAGCCAATCGCCTGTGGTTTCTATCCACATACGCCATGTTTTGTTCATTGGTATTGTTCTGAGTTCACGCCATTCGGTGATTTTGATTCGGTAACGTTTACCAGTTTCTGTTACTTCTGAGAGGGTTTTAAAAATGCCTTTGAGATTGGATTTGTGGAGACAGATGTCATCTGTCAATTAGCCTCCTGAAGTGATGCGGGTATTTGTACTTCTTCACCTAGCTGATACAAAACAACAAAGCGACAAATTGCTTCTCTGTAATTAGAGCCATGTCCAATCGGGTAATCACTATCATCCCTTGGTGATGTCGAGGCGCGTGTCGCTGAGTAAAAATCTTCATAGATGCTTAATTCAATGCAGTACTTTTCAAGTAATTCTCCGCAGTGCTCCCATTGTTCTGAGTAATGCTTCCTGTATGCATCTTCCCTGTGAGCTTCTCCATTTGCCTCTATAACAGCCCAGTCTAACGCCTTGCCTCTTAGCTCTCTCGTTCTTACTGTTTTCATCATTCACCCTCTGGCATTGGTGGGAGTGGCATCCAGTGAGTTATTGGATAATCATCATCTTCATAAAACTCATCGTTATCGCTGATATAGTGGCAGTAAGAACGCGACCAGACCCAACTTTCAAAACTTGAATCTGAACGCATGAACACATGCCATACGAACTTGCCATTCCAAAACCATCCAGCGAACACTGGAGTGTCTAGCTCAGGCAATCTCTCACTCACCTTAACCCAATTAGTTCCCTGCATTAGATGCCTCCATCAAATCAATAGCCTCATCAATTCTTGCCTTGAGGACTTTCAAAGATTCTATTGAGCTGGATTTAATCACTACTAATGTGTCCAAATCATCCGTTGTAGTTCCTACTGGAAAATGAAAGGGATCACCACCAATATCTCTCTTCCCGTCATGCCTATTTGAGATTGCTATACCAGTGAAATCCATTTCTTGGTATGTGACTGTCGAAATTACTTTATCGCCAGTTCCTAGTGTTATTTCTAAGTATTTATTGCTCATATCCAACTCTCCCTCTGTTAACGTTGTTCCTTTCATCACTCAACCCTCTTGTTGGTCACACTTGCAACCGCTGTTATCAATGCCCCAAGGGAATAAAGTATCTAGCTCAGTAAACCAACTTTTGCATTTGTCACAATAAAACACTTCCCACGGCATTCCGTACTCAGATAGCCATTCAGTAACTTGTGGTGTGATTTGTATCGGTGGGATGCAAGAAACATCGAAGTTTTTAATTTCAAGCTCTCGCTGTAGTGATTCAATTTCTAATCGTTGGTTTGATAATTTAATTCTTGAGATAACCCTTTCGGTTTTTAGCTCCCGGTTTTCCTCGGTTAGCTGCTTGCACTTGGTGAATAAATTTTCTTTTTCCATCTCATCTAGAAGTCCTTATGATTTGGTGTGTTAGGCTAATTAACCAGTGTGTCACGCATTGCCTTTACTAACTGGCGCTTAAATGGTGATACTAAAAACACCTCGTTTGTGCCGCGCATTCCGATTGCGTACATGGTTTTATTTGCTAAAGCGCTCTTGTTATTTTTAAAATATTCAGACGCCCACTCTGCCGCTGCTGTTACTGGGATGTCACCTCGCTTTAGGCGTCTAACGTATGGCTTACCAATTCTGTGTTTAATCATTTTCAATCCCTTTAAATTATTTGAATCCGTGCTTGCTTTTGAGGTCGGCGATGATTGACAGAGCTTTGTCGCGCTTGGTGGGTATCACTGCGCTTTCTAGCTGCAACATCGGATCGGGTATTTTTTCACCGGATTTAATTCGCTTAGCCATGGCGTTAAGCTCTGATGAGCAAAGCTTTCTAACTTCTGAATCCGATAAGTTTCGGCTTCGCATCTCTGAATAAATTTTAGTGACCATCCAGTAGCATGCGTTAGACTGCCAATTGAATCGTCTCCAACCTCTCACTGAGCAATACTCTTTGAACATATCGAAAAGATCATCATCAGTAGGCAGACCTAGAGCTGTATAGTCACCCTGCTTGCACCATTGAACAAACTGACCAGGAGAAGGTAAAAACGGATTGGTTTGCTGCCTTGCAATTTTCATCCCGATATTTATCTGCTCAAGCGTCCTGATACCATTTTCAATAAATGCGATGGTCCATTGGCGCTTGAATTCGTCAAGGTCGCTTTGTTCTTTGAAGTTGGCTATCGCCGCTGGGAAGGTTGCTTTGAGTTGTCTAAAGAGTTCGTTAAATACTTGGGCTACTTGCTGTTTTACCGCTTGCTTCTGCTGTGGCGGCGCATGTGCTGCCATTGCTTGCAGTGCCGTTGAATCACGCTGCTGGATTGCTGTAACTAGTGATTTCATACATCGATACCCTCCATCCATTCAGTGCTTTCGTAGTCTATTGATTGCCTTGCTGGCTGCTGGCTTCCTGACGCTCTTTGCGTGCGATTTGGCTGCTGACTTTGAATAACCAGTGTTGGCCACTTCTCGCGGAGTTTTGCTGGCGATAAAACATTGCTACACCAGAACGAATCTTTGTTCGCCCATTTAAACATTTTGCAAATGTCTTGGTGGGTGTGCCCGTCTAACTGTCTCATCAGTCGAACATCGTTAGCCCAAGTTGACCAGTTTGGCTCTTTGGTTGTTGGGCTGACTATCAGGACTTGTGAGTAAATCCATTGAGCCGCTTTCAGGTCATCAGCATTTCCCCACTTGTTGCCTTTGGGTGAGCTAACAACCGCATCAGGCTTAACAGCTAAAACTTTTTCAGGTGGTCGGTCAGAGGATTCGTTAGAATTCTCGGACGAAGAGTTATTAATATCTTTTACTGTATTTGAAAGAATGTCTTTGGTGATCCCCTTTTTCGGGGATACCGCTACACGTTTTCGGGGATGGTTACCCCTGTTTTCAGGGATAGTTTTCCTTGTTTTCGTGTATACCCATTCAGAGACGTTTTTATTGATAGAAATATATCGATTTTGGCCTATTCGTCTAACATGAATAATCCCTCTAACTTCAAGTGCTCCGACTGATTCAGATACAGGATTTCTACCTAGTTTAGTTTTCTCTTCAATCAAGATGTTTTGTATTCTGTCTTCTTTCTTTTGCCATCCCCACGTTAAGCGAATAATGGCGTTTAATACCTGCCATTCCCTACCTGCTAGTTGGAG
Organism: Providencia sp. PROV141; assembly: GCF_028481645.1. Taxonomy (NCBI): domain Bacteria; kingdom Pseudomonadati; phylum Pseudomonadota; class Gammaproteobacteria; order Enterobacterales; family Morganellaceae; genus Providencia; species Providencia sp. PROV141. The sequence continues at coordinate 34,740 of NZ_JAMPPR010000003.1, forward strand.
AGCACACAGAGCATCTTGAATTTCATTTGCTACCCGAAGGTAGCCATTATCAAGATCAGCCACCTTAACCTCTGGTTTGTCTGGTATCAGTTGTTTGTTAGCAAAGTCCACATGCTTAACAACATTCATAACGACCTCCATATCGATTTGTTGTGTAATTAATATTCATGTATAATTACTCCTGCAATTATTGATTCCTTAAAGCAGTTCAATTTGAGCCTCATCTTGTGCCAGATTTGAGGCATTTCTTTTTACCTTCCCTTTTCTTTCCAGCGCCTGAATTAACCGTTCTGCATAGTCACCTTCAATCACTACGCTTCTAGACTTCTCAGGCATTGATACAGCTTCAGTAGGTAAGCCATAACGAGCTATAGCCTTACAAGCCAAGCTGAATATGCGACTCTTCTCTCTACTAGCTGAACTCGGGTGAATACCCATTGCTTTAGCGAACCCGTCATTTCCATCCTTAAACATCATTTGAAAGAAATAGGTTTCGAGTGTTTCTGGTTTACATGTGATTTTGATATTTTTTGTTGTGTCCATTTGTTAAATTCCTTTTGACGTAGTTAGTCCGTTGCTCACGATCCTGTGAGTTGTTTGGTTGCTCCAAGAGTGCCTAGAGCGATTTAAGTTGTTTAAAGAGCGGTTGATTCTTATTTTTTACTACTTGGGAATGGTTTAATTTCTATGGCCTTAATTCCATTCTCAGTTTCAGTTAATAAAATATTTCTACCCTCACGAAGGGCTTTACTAATTGCTGTTTGGTGAACCCCAATTAGTGATGCTGCCTTTTCCTGACTGTTCTCTTTTACAAATTCAGATAAAGGAATTCTTTCCATGGTAAATCTCCTTTTTATTCCACACACAAATAATACTGAAAGTATTAATAAAGGTCAATACATATGGTATTAACACTTTTAATAGCTTTGGTATTAGAATTAGCGCTATGAGCAATAAGAACAAATTGACGACAGAACAGCTTGAAGATGCAAATCGACTGAAAGCTTTGTATGAGTCCAAGAAAAAGTCATTGGGAATAACGCAACAGCAGATTGCTGACATGCTAGATATTAGCCAAGGCGGTGTAGGCCATTATCTGAATGGTAGAAACCCGCTTAATGTTCAGATTGCTTCAGTTTTTTCCAATGTGCTTCAAGTCCCTATTGGTGACTTTAGCCCAACTTTGGCTAAAGAAGCTGAGATGATCACTAATGCACTCTCGCCCAACGTGTCTAATCCTAGACCATATAGACCTGCACCTAAATATCCTGTAATTAGCTGGGTGCAAGCTGGGTCATGGAACGAAGCGTGTGAGCCTTACACGCTAGATCAGATTGATGAGTGGTATGAGTCAGAAGTACATGTACAAGGTGCTGCATTTTGGCTGAGAGTTGAAGGCGACTCAATGACAGCTTCATCAGGGCAAAGTGTGCCAGAGGGTTCACTGGTCTTAGTGGACACAGGCAGAGAGCCAATAAACAACAGCTTGGTAATAGCGAAACTGACTGATTCAAACGAAGCCACATTCAAAAAACTAGTTATTGATGGCGGTCAGAAATTCTTAAAGGGCTTAAACCCTGCGTGGCCTATAACGCCAATCAATGGAAACTGTAAGATCATCGGCGTAGCTGTTCAGATGATGATGAAATTAGTTTAGTGGTCTGACGACACGTTTTAATATGAAGAGACTGCTAGAGCTGATATCCAACGCTAACATAATGATACTGCTAGTTGTTATTGCGGTGCTGGATATCATTCTATTGTTGCTGATTGCATTTGATAGTTAGCGAGGGTTCGAAATGAAAAGATTATTAGAACTCATCAGTAAAAATAAACTGCTGATTGTTATGTTAATAATAGCGCTAGCAGTTGGAGCAGTATTACAGCTTGCAGAAGAGCCTTTTGCTTGGATTTCGGTTTTCAATGCAGAGTAGAGTAAATATACGTTTTAGAGGGATGTATGGCATTTAACGATATTGAAGTAGCGAACATTAAGAGATGCATGGAATTTTTCATGGAGAAACGTAGGCCGGCTGAACACCTTAGAGATGAGCTAGATTTAAGCTACAACATTGAAGATGACTCCGTTGTCATATTTGAAGTAAGACGCCTTACTTGGAGTAATGGTCAAGCTCAAGAGCCAATTGCCAAAATTACACATAACAAATCTAAAAGCTCTTGGTCTCTATTTTGGATGGATAAAGATAGTAACTGGCACAACTATGATGAAAAAATGTTAGGTAGTTTCTCTGACGCTATTAAGCTCGTTGAAGATGATGTACAAGGCTGCTTCTTTGGGTGACGACACGCTTTAGGGTGTGGGTATATCGCACAACAAAATACATCTAAATAGCTTAAGGTCGCAGAAATGCGGCCTTTTTTTTAATTAATACAATTGACATCCAATCTATTTTTACTGGGTTCATGTACAGCAATAGTTTTCAGATTACCTAAATCAAAGATTCATTAAGATTAAGTCTTGCAAATCTTCACGAGTCTGGTTAGAATTCGATCTGCATCAATAACTTAGAGAGATTAGCATGAATAACCAAGAATTAAGCGTTCAAGCATTTAAGGATTTCCTTGAATCGCTTATGTCGCTGAACATAATGAAGGAGGCTACTGCTCGTAACTTGAAAAACTCATCTGCTCGCCTCCTAACGGTAGTTAAAGAAGAAGAGATGGGGGATGTAACTAAGCTTGATTTAAATGTTCTAGCAGAGCGCTACATCGAAATAACAGAGCCGAAACCTAACGATACCAGCATTAAAGCTTACAAAAGCCGTATGGAGAGCGCAATTAATAAATTCAAAGCTTTTCAGGCTAATGAGGATATTCCCTACAATCCTATTTCAAATCGCCAAGAAGAGGAAAAAGAATTGGCTAAAGAAGCACCTGAAGTAGAGCCTAAGAATGACCAACCTTCATCTTATTCTCTACCCGTAGTTATTCGCCCTGAATCTGGAACAACAGTTACTATAAGCGGTATTCCGACAGACCTTACAAGCGAAGAAGCCGAACGCATCTCCTCAATTCTGAAGGTTTACGTTCGGCCTCAATAAAAATTTGAGCATAATCCCTTGCCGGGGATAACGCTCAGATCGGAGATGTCAGGACCCCACGACCGTACTTACTTAACACACAAGTACAATAGTGGATCTCCGACATTAAATCAAGTCCTCAGGGAAGCGTCCGCCTGAGGTGAGATGTAAAAATGGAATTAAAAACTATTAGTACCCCTGAATTACCTGCAGGATACCGTTGGTGTAAATGCAGATATAGAAAGACAAGAGCAAAGGCAGGAACACCTGATTCCGAGAGAAAAGTGTTAGATGCTCACGCCTATGGCTATAAGTGCTGGTCTTTTCCTGTCAGAACTAAAAAATAAATAATCTCCCAGCCCTCCCCGCGAGGGCTTTTTTGTGCCTGCAATTCCCCGCCAGTGTGATTTTCCTCGCAAGATAAATAATTTTTGAAAATAAATTCCGTTTAAATTCAATCAAATAATACTTTTGGTATTTATTTTAATATCATTAGTATTGACCATGATTAATACCTTTAGTATTATTAATCACATCAAAGGCAAGCGGGATTAATCAGCAAGCCATGCTCTTTAAAAAACAGAAAAACATGATTCAGGCATTCTTGAATCACCACTGAGTGGTTTTTGGGGTGATGGTCGAAAAGACAAGCAGTCGCCTTGTTGGCGAAAGACAGCTACCGGAGGCATCCGGCATCACCACCAAAGATCACTTAGGAGGCAAATATGGCAACGATAAAAGTCATTGAAAGAAGTAATTACTCTCAACGTAGATATGAGCGCAGAGCTGCATTTCTAGCTAGTAAACGTGAAGAGGTAAAAACTCCAAGCCGCTCAGTGGAAGAAATATGGGATTCGATATTTAAACCAGTAGACGAAACCGATGTACTGGCAAACTTACTTATCGGGATAAAAGACATACCCGATGTACAACTCAAGCAACCACGGCTACGCAAGCCGATTATGAGTGATGGAAGTGTTACGGCGAGATAAATAGGAGATAGAAAATGAATATCGAACAGGTAGAAAAAGAAACAATCTCAGCAATGAAAGGTCTTGCTGATGTACTAAAGGTAAAAACGGAAGAAATTAGAGCGCTGGATGCTGCTAAATTGGCAACGGATAGCATCTTTAATCCAACATTCCCCAACCTAACCGAAGAATCGCAACGGGCAGCTCGTGAGGTTTTATCTACCATGCTGATAGATAGCTATCGACACAACTTTAAACTGACTCGTGATGAAATTTTAGAATTAGGTCACAGAGTTAGAAAAGCATTTGTGACCTTGGAAAGTGAAGAACCTAAACCTGAACTATGTGGAAGTGGTCAGGTTGGCATAAGCCCTACTGATAATTCGGGTCACTTAATCGGTGCAGATTAGCAGCCCAGTTACTAACTTGAGCAACGAACACGGATGGTTCCTTAGAGGAAAAAACTCTAGCTATTGTCACAACTGTATTGCGAATATCTTCAGTGGTAAGAGCTGAGGAACCAAAATAACACCCATCAGGAAGCGCTCTTGCATCAAGTATACTTGAGCCATTTACGTACTTAAGCATATTTAGCGTTTGCATTGATTCATGAAGCCCTTCGTATTGCTCAATTCCTGCATCATAAATTTCAATTCTTATGAAGTAATTTGCCATTAAAAACATTCCTTATTTTGACTGTGGAATAACCAATATATCAATTTTCCTTGACTGTGGAAAGGAAGGAAACCACCTCGCCTGAAGTGGTTAAAAGCAGGCACAGTTAACTAATTACAGTCCATCAAGGTGGGCTGTGGTGAGTTGATTAATAGATAGGAGATAGAGTGGCTATTTCCAAAATGGAAACTGTTGAAAGAAGAGGATATGAAAATGACAGATAAAACAGGTGGAGCAGCTTTTCCTGCAAGTGGACATCCAGATATGCAGTTTATAGCGCAGGAAGGCATGGAATTGCGAGACTACTTCGCTGCTAAATGCATGCAGGGTGATTTCGCAGCTCAGGATGCAGAAATGGGATATTACACAAATGATACTTCTGATGAGTTTCTGGTCAAAAGAGCTGAGTTCTGCTACCGCATGGCAGATGCAATGTTAAAGGCGCGGGGGTGATATGGAGTTTAAAGGAACCAAAGGCAAATTTAACGCTCACACGGAAGTTGCTAATTGGTACAGCTTTGAAAATCGATTCTTTGAAGTTACTGATGAAAATAACCAGATAGTCGCATTTGTAAAAGATTGGAATGGCGCAGGTGAGCAACCAAAACATGATGCAAGATTATTAGCAGCAGCACCAGAGTTATTAGAGGCTTTGATTGAGCTAACTGAAAGCGCTAAAGAGGCCATTGATGGTCTAGGTGATTTAGCAGACGCAATAGACACAGCCAAAGCAGCAATCGCAAAAGCCCTCGGTCAGCAGTAACCCACCGCACCAACACCAGAACCTAAATAACAATCGCTATCAATCGATAAGTGAGAGTTTCACACATCCAGAGGTAAGCATGAATATTGATAAATACAAACTTTGTTTAGCTCAATCACAAGCTGGAATTGCACGTTATCTCAAGGATGAGAACGGATGGAGCGAAGCAAACGAAACATTAAAAACAGCATACGGAGTACAACATGAACGCAAAGCAGAAACACGCAAAGCAGCAGATATTCACCCTACTACGTGAGTCTGAAATGACAAATGAGCAAATCGACGACTTAGTTTTCCAGTGGAAAATGAAAGCATCGATGGAGCGTACAAATCTCATTCAGCATGAAATTAATAACCGTGGAGCAAAAGCATTCACGTAAGGACGCAGCATGAACGCATACGCAACACAAGATGCTATTGAGGAAACTCGGCTAGAAAATGTCGCTTGGCAGGATGCACAAAGCGCATACATAGCAGAACAGGCTCACGAACTTATGGAAATGCTAGGAAGCACACTCACTGATAAATGGACTGACAGTGAATATGATGAAGCTCAGGATCGAGCAAGTGAGTTTATTAAATCACTAATGAAAGAGGCTCGAATGATGTGAAAGAGGGAATTTATTACAACATATCAAATGAGGACTACCACAATGGATTAGGTATCAGTAAATCACAGTTGGACCTTATAAACGAAATGCCAGCTGAATATATTTGGAGCAAGGAAGCTCCTGTTGACGAAGAAAAAATAAAACCGCTGGAAATTGGAACCGCGCTTCATTGCTTATTGCTTGAGCCTGACGAGTACCACAAACGATACAAAATAGGTCCTGACGTAAACAGACGGACCAACGCAGGGAAAGAGAAAGAAAAGGAGTTCTTTGATATGTGCGAAAAGGAAGGGATAACCCCTATCACTCATGACGATAACAGGAAGTTAATGATTATGAGAGATAGCGCACTAGCTCACCCGATAGCTAAATGGTGCTTGGAAGCTGATGGGGTATCAGAAAGTAGCATTTACTGGACTGACAAAGAAACGGATGTTCTTTGCAGGTGCAGACCTGACCGGATCATAACAGCACATAATTATATCGTTGACGTAAAAAGCTCTGGCGACATAGAAAAATTTGATTACGAATATTACAACTACCGCTATCACGTTCAGGACGCCTTCTATTCTGATGGTTACAAGGAAGTAACTGGAATAACACCAACATTTCTGTTTTTAGTGGTCAGTACGAAAATTGACTGCGGAAAATACCCAGTAAGAACGTATGTTATGAGTGAAGAGGCTAAATCAGCAGGTCGCACTGCATATAAACATAATTTACTAACGTATGCCGAATGCCTAAAAACGGATGAGTGGGCAGGCATACGCACACTATCACTGCCCCGTTGGGCTAAGGAATTAAGGAATGAGTAACCCACCGCTAGCTCAATCTGATTTGCAAAAAACTCAAGGAACAGAGGTTAAAGTTAAAACTAAGGACCAGCAACTAATTCAGTTCATTAATCAGCCAAGCATGAAAGCCCAATTAGCTGCCGCCCTGCCTCGCCACATGACACCTGACCGCATGATTCGCATTGTAACAACAGAGATTCGCAAAACACCTGCACTAGCCACTTGTGATATGCAAAGCTTTGTTGGTGCTGTTGTTCAGTGCTCACAATTAGGGTTAGAACCTGGCAACGCTTTGGGTCATGCCTACCTGCTCCCTTTTGGTAACGGGAAAGCTAAATCAGGGCAATCAAACGTGCAGTTAATTATTGGTTATCGAGGGATGATTGATTTAGCCCGTCGCTCAAACCAAATAATCAGCATTTCAGCTAGAACAGTAAGACAAGGTGATAACTTTCACTTTGAGTACGGGCTTAATGAGGACTTAACTCACACGCCTAGTGAAAATGAAGATTCACCAATTACGCACGTGTACGCAGTGGCGAGATTAAAAGATGGTGGTGTTCAGTTTGAAGTAATGACGTATAACCAAGTTGAGAAAGTCAGAGCATCTAGCAAGGCTGGACAAAACGGCCCATGGGTTTCTCACTGGGAAGAGATGGCTAAGAAAACCGTTATTCGTCGTTTATTTAAGTATCTCCCCGTCTCTATTGAGATGCAAAAAGCCGTCGTTCTGGATGAAAAGGCAGAGGCTAATGTGGACCAAGAAAATGCCACTATTTTTGAGGGAGAGTATGAGGAGGTAGGAACCGATGGCTAGTCGCGGAGTAAATAAGGTAATTCTCATTGGTCACTTAGGTAATGATCCTGAAATTCGGTACATGCCAGCAGGTGGCGCAGTAGCAAATCTCACACTAGCCACATCGGAATCGTGGCGTGATAAACAATCGGGTGAAATGCGCGAGAAGACCGAGTGGCATCGGGTGTGTATCTTCGGCAAGTTAGCTGAAGTTGCAGGTGAATACCTGAAAAAAGGCTCACAGGTCTATATCGAAGGCTCTTTGCAAATGCGTAAATGGCAAGACCAAAGCGGTCAAGACCGATACACAACAGAAGTGGTGGTAAATATCGGCGGCTCTATGCAAATGCTGGGTGGCAATGGCGGCAACAATCAGGCAGGAAGCCAGAACTTGCGAAAACCTCAGCAACCACAGCAACAAGCGCCGCAGAATGAGCCGCCAATGAATTGGGATGATCAAGAAATCCCCTTCTGACCCTTCCCTATGTGATTTAACCAAAGGATATAACCATGAAAACTCTACACGGACGCTGCATCCAACAATGGAAGCGGCGATTCAAGCGTGTTTGTGATTCGAAGGTTTCACCCTATTTCAGAAAGCGCGACTTAAAGGGATTTTGTCGCGAATCTGGTGTTATTACCGCCGATGGAATGATTGAAGATATGGCTTTTAATAATGCCAAGTTTGATTTTGATGGAGAATACCACGGATGGTCACCTGAATTTTCGAAGTTCTTTGATGATAACCGAGAAAAGTATATTACCGAGGCTCGTTTGTTTCTCAATGAAGAAGCTACTAATGGCGAAATAGACGATTTAATCGAAGAAGAAATATCAAACTGGAATTAGTTCATGGATATATTTGCAAGGATGCAAACAGGAGATAGATATGACCATAAAATACACATGTCATGATTGCGGGGATGAAACAAAAATAATCCAATCTCATGATCAAACGTCAAATACATATGGCTTCATAATTCAATGCCTTAATTGTGGTTATGAAGCAGGTCTATTCAGCACCATTGAAGATGCAGAGATGGTGATTAAGTGTAATTTGCAGGGATGCAATGAAGAGGAATGAATGCCAATCCTTGGCATATGCAGATTTAGATAAAACTTGCTATGAACATACCCATAGCGGACCTAGTCAATAAAGCTCTTCTATTAATACCGTCGGGCATCTTTATATCAAGAATCAATTCATTCACATCCCACTTACTAAAGTTAGGAAATTTAGAATTATCCTCTAAATAAAACGTCAAACAGGAATCTCTGGAATCTCTAGCTACAAGCCTGTAATGAATACCAAATACTTCTATTTCATAATATCGATTGCTCATTTTTCTTCTTCCTCACTAGTGGTTGAAAATTGATCATACCACCAAGGGGAAAATAAATAAATCATTTAAAACAATGCTTTACAGATTATTAATTTCCGTGAAAGCATATCAATTGAGGTGACAATGAAAGACAGAATAAAGTTTAACGATGCAATGTTATCAGCTGTCATGGATGGCAGAAAAACGCAGACACGTAGACCGATTGATCCACAGCCTAAAGTAACCGAGGAAGAGTTACGCAAGTTAGGTGCATGGCAAGATGGCTACACACTATCAGAGCAAGTATGTGCAGCATGGCGGCATGGATTTGTTGATGTTGATTGCCCGTATGGTGAAGTTGGCAACATCATCAAAGTTGCAGATAAAGACGGTAATATCAAAGGGAAAATTGAAATTACTGATGTTTGGTTGCAGCAAATAAATGATATCAGTGAAAGCGACGCTAAAGCTGAAGGGTTCGATGGATATGAAAACGCTTACTCATCTGAGTTTGCTTTGATGTGGAATGCAATATACGGAAAAGATAGCTGGATTAATAACGAATGGGTATGGGTGATTGAGTTTCGCAGAATTGATTAGGCATCACCACTTAACTAAATTTTAGATGGTATAGTAAACTCTCAATTATAAGGAGAGTAAAATGGTCTGTTATTTATTGATCTACGCAGATGGTTGTACCACTCAGCACAAGAAAGATACATTTGAGAAAAGCGGTTTTTTAATGCCGCCAAAAAATAAAATATCCTCCACTGCCACCCCCCGCATGAATAATGAATGTGCGAAGTTCTTCCTAACAGAGCAAATAAGAAGTAAAGATAACAAATTTTACGCTATTGCTTATGAGAGCGGAATGACTCGCCCTTGTGATGAAGATATTTTAAATCTTATAACTAAGCATCAGATACCATATCTTTAATGATAAATATCTTACCCTGCACTAGCAGGGTTTTTTATACCTAAAATTCAGAGTAACAATTCATGCAAATAATCGGATATGTATTACTCATGCTAATACAGGGTTCTGCTGTACCTGTTACAGAGCAAATATACACACAGCAAGAATGCGAGAGTCGTGCTATGCAGATAATGATGGTGCGGGATGTTGAGATTAAGTGCGGAGAAATATGAAATGAAAGATAAATATTATGCTGGATTAGAAAATTATAGAGATTGCATTGAAATAGAACCAATAATAAAAGATTGTTTTATTTTAAATGCTCCGTCTTGGAATATGGATGTAACAAAACAAGACTTAATTGATATTAGAGATACAATTAATGAAATCTTAGAGGATGATAATGAAATTTAAAGTCGGCGATAAAGTTAGACTGAAGCAATCAAGTAAGCATATTAACAATAAAGACAAAATATTTACTGTAACCTTTGTTCATTCTCTTTATGTTTTCTGTGAATTAGAAGGTGCTGAGCATGCGTTTAAACCATACGTTTTGGAGTTAATCAATGAATAAATACACCAAACTATCTGACTTCGAGATTAATAAAAAGGTATTCATTCTTAATTGTAAGGATGATTGCATTCAGTATAAAGATATCAAGCAGCGCACTGGAAGTTTAAAGTTATTCCAACGTCAACTAAAAGCCAGCATAAAATATGATAATGAAGAAACGTGGGAAGAAACAGAATGGATTGATTTCTTTAGCCACACAATGGCAATGAGCTTGGTGGAGACAAATAAAATTGCCATTAGCTATGTAGATGAAATTTGGCAATGTGGCTCTGGTTGGAATGTGGCAGAAGATAAAAAGCTAACTCGTGCAATATGCCTAGCATATTTATTAATGAAGGATGCGGAGAATGAGAATAACAACAACGGTTAAAAATAAAGATGACAATGAATTAATTCGATTCACTGGTAATTGTCTATCTGATTTTTTAATGCGAGATGGAAAAGAATGTGCATATATGATTAGGAATATGCAAGTATGGATAGTCAGAAAGATAAACGGAAATATATCAGTCAAAGGTTATCGAACTTAATTAAATATCATATTAAACGGAGCGGATAATGAAACTCATCATTCGCGGCGAAGTCACGCCCACTGAAAGGATTGCTATTAATGCGGCATTGGAAGCCCACAAAAAGAATCACAGTCGAACAGGAATAATCGTTAATCACAAAATAAAGATAGGAAAGAATATCTATCCTGTCGAAATTCAAAACTGTCAAAAGTCTTATATGGTAACAATGAGAAATAAAAGGCAGAGGATATGAATGAGCAGATATTAGAAAATGGACGCAGAAAGATAGCAAGGGAATGCAGAGATAAATTAAAGCAACTCAAAAAACTCAGCGATAAACAAAGCACGGCAATACTCAAAGATTACCTTCCTAAGTTTCAATTAACACTCAGCGAAAAACACAAGAAATTCCCACCTATTATGTGGTTGACTTGGTACGTCAACTCTATCGATAAGGAGATTAATAGTGGATGACTCTCTTTATACAATAAAAGAATACGCATCGATGATCCGACTGTCATCTTCAACGGTATACCGCAACCCTGCAAGATATTACATGTTCAGGGTCGGCAGCTCATGGAGAGCAAACAAGGAAAGCCTAAAAAAGTTTGAACAGGCGCAGTTTAACGACAATAATGTCTATCGGCTGGCTTTGGTCGGTAGTAAGAGGAAAACCAAATGCCAATATACAAAAGAGGCAGCAAGTATTGGGTCGATGTATCCACCCCAACTGGCGAGAGAATTAGACGCTCTACTGGCACCTCAGACAAAATAAAAGCACAAGAATATCACGACAAACTAAAGCATGACCTGTGGCAGCAGGATAAGCTTGAGAAGCAACCAGATCGGATATTTGAGGATGCAATCATTTTGGCTCTTAAAGATGCCAAGGGGCAAACAAGCTTTAAAACTAAGCAAGCTTACTCTAAGTATTTTATCGCTATTTTAGGTGGAAAAAAGCTATCATCAATCACTAGTGATGATATTGCAAATGCAATACCGGATTATAGCCCCATTACTAAGCGTAAGTTAACAAGTGCAACAAAGAATAGATATCGCTCTTTTGTTTTAAGAGCTTTTTCCCTAGCACACAAAATGGGATGGCTAACCAAGTCATCCTATATACCAAGAATGAAAGAGCCCACCGTTAGGGTTCGATGGCTAGAAAAGTGGGAAGCCGAACTGCTTCTATCTAACATCAAAGTTAAGTGGATGAAGGATTTTGTTTCCATTGCTATTTTAACAGGCATGAGAAAAAGCGAGATATTATCGCTTAAATGGAAAAGTGTAGACCTAGTTAGAAGAGTTGCTCATGTAACTGCAGATAATGCAAAGTCAGGACGAGCTAGACCGGTTCCTCTAAATGATGTGGCCATTGAAATTCTAAATGGGATTGAAAAGGATGGTGACTATGTGTTTTCCAACGAAGGAAAGCGAAGGAGTAACTATTATCGTGAATGCTATTACCAAGCATTGACTGATTCTGGCATAACGGATTTCACTTTTCACGACCTCAGACATACATGGGCAAGTTGGCACGCACAAAGCGGAACTCCGCTCATGGTATTAAAAGAAATGGGTGGATGGGAAACGTTAGAAATGGTTCAAAAATACGCACACTTTAGCGGTCAACATTTAACCAAATATAGTGAGCACGTCACAATTTCGACACAGTCGAAGAATGAAGCCAGTCAAAAGCCACATCTAACACTTTTAACTGGCTGATGTACAACGATTAATTTTACACATCCAAAATTCCAAATCACTTCGACTTTAGATTACGAGTCA